>DATDJZ010000108.1:0-18484 GCA_036520315.1 Solirubrobacterales bacterium
TCGGCCTTGCGGGCGATCTTGTCGATCTCGTCGATGTAGATGATCCCCGTCTCCGCCTTCTTCACGTCGAAGTCGGCGGCCTGGATCAGCTTCAAGAGGATGTTCTCCACGTCCTCGCCGACGTAGCCGGCCTCGGTCAGCGCCGTGGCGTCGGCGATCGCGAACGGGACGTTGAGGATCTTGGCCAGGGTCTGGGCGAGCAGCGTCTTGCCGCAGCCGGTGGGCCCGAGCAGCAGGATGTTCGACTTCTGCAGCTCGATCTCGGACTCATCGCCGTTCGAGGACATCTGGACGCGCTTGTAGTGGTTGTAGACCGCGACGGAGAGCGCCCGCTTCGCGCCCTCCTGGCCGACCACGTACTCGTTGAGGACGCCGTAGATCTCCCGCGGCTTCGGAAGGTTCTCGAGCTCGAAGGTGGGCGGAGCGGTGAGCTCCTCATCGATGATCTCGTTGCAGAGATCGATGCATTCGTCACAGATGTAGACGCCGGGCCCGGCGATCAGCTTCTTGACCTGACGCTGCGACTTCCCGCAGAAGCTGCAGAGGAGCTGCTCGTTGGATTCGGTGGGACGTGCCAGCGGATTACTCCCTCGGTCTCGCTTCGCCCGGCCGGCTCCTTCCTCGCTTTCGAAGCTTAGACGCCCGCCGACCTCGGCCTGACGGGAACGAGTACGCCGCGCAGGGTCGGTTTCCTGCCGCTGTTACATCGGCGGCACTCCCAGCCACCCCACCTCGCTTGTCGGTTAGCTAGGTCAGCGCCTCGATCACGTCCTTCGCATGGGCGACCGGGACCCTGCTCCCCTCGAGCTCGATCCGCGAGCCGCTCTCGGGATGGATGAGCTCCAGCACCCGTACGTTCACGCGCTGATGCACCTTCACCTCGAGCCCCGCCCGGTTGGCCTTGAAGACCAGCGCACCGGGCTCCTTGCTCCGCGAGCGGCCCTCGAAGCCGTAGACGGCGTCCGCGGTGACGCCGATCAGCATCCACTGGGGCATTCCGGTCGCCTCCTCGTTGGCCCGCATCCCGGCGGCCGCCCCGGCGATGTCACCGACGGCCTCTCCCACCGAACCGGCGACCTCGCCGACCGAGCTCCCGGCCAAGCCACCGCCGAACATCGAGCCGGTGTGGCCCCGGGGGTTGAACTGCCCGGCCGCGAGCACCTCGTCCGCGAGTCCCTCACGGGCCAGGGCCTGCTGCACGGCGCGCTCTATCGCTTCCTCGGACATGTCGCTCCTTTCAGCGAGTCTCAGCTGTAGCGGTCCCAGGTCCGAAGATACGGCTCCGGGTTCACCGGGCGACCCCCGACGTGGATCTCGAAGTGCAGGTGGCAGCCGACGGTCCGTGCGTTGCCCGTCTTGCCGACGAAGCCGACGATCTCGCCGACGTGCACCAGGTCGCCCTTCTGGAAAGTCGACGGATGGATCATGTGGGCGTACCAGTACTTCCGCCTCTCGCCCAGTCCGCGAAGCACGATGTAGTTGCCGTCGAGCCGCGGGTCGTAGGCGCGCTTCACGACCGTGCCCGTCGTGGCGGCCGCGAGCGGCGTTCCGCACCGCGCCGTCACGTCGAAGCCCTTGTGCCGGCGCCCGCCGTTGCGCGGCGCCCCGAACTCACCGACCGGGCCGCGGGTGCCGTGGAGGCCGCGGACCGGGAAGAGGTGACGATGGAGCCGGACCTTTCCGGCCTCCTTCTCGTTCCCCCCGGCGACGGCGACTATGACCCGGTAGGTGCCATCGGCGACCGGCCTGCCGGCGTTGTTGAGACCGTCCCAGCGCTCGACGCGGTCCTTGTCGGGCTGAACGCCGGGCAGCTCGATCCGCCGCAGCTCCTTGCCCGATCCGGCGATCCTGATGGTGACATCGGCGGCCGCCGAGCCACCGATCCGGAACTCTATCCGCACCCCGCCGACCGAGTCGGTGAAGCCGCGGCCAGGCGAGACGGAGGCGCTGCGGACGACCGCGTCGTCGGCGACCGCCGGAGCCGCGGCCAGAAAAACGACGGCCGCGAGCAGGCACGGCTTCGCCATCAGGCGCGTCCGTAGCGGCCGCCCCCCGTCAGTCGCTGCGGGCTTCGCCCTACGCTCCAAAACGCAGCGGCCTGACGGACGCTAGCGGTGCTCGATCACGCGGTCGACGATCTTGTACTCCGTCGCCTCGTCCGCGCTCATGAAGTAGTCGCGCTCAGTGTCCTTCGCGACCTTGTCCAGCGGCTGCCCGGTGTGCTTGGCGATGATCTCGTCGAGCCGGCGGCGGACGTCGATGATCTCCTTGGCGTGGATCTCGATGTCGGTCGCCTGGCCCGAGAAGCCGCCCGAGACCTGGTGGATCAGGATCTTCGAGTTGGGCAGCGCCATCCGCTTGCCCTCTGCGCCGCCGGCGAGCAGCAGGGCTCCCATGCTCATTGCGACGCCGACGCAGATCGTCTGAATGTCGGGCTTGATGAACTGCATCGCGTCGTAGATCGCGAGACCCGCGTAAACCGAGCCGCCCGGCGAGTTGATGTAGATCGAGACGTCCTTGTCCGGGTCCTCGGACTCAAGGTGGATCAGCTGAGCGACGATCAGGTTCGCGATGTCCTCGGTCACCGGCGTGCCGAGGAAGATGATCCGCTCATTGAGCAGGCGCGAGTAGATGTCGAAGGCGCGCTCGCCGCGCGACGTCTGCTCCACCACCATTGGGACGAGGGGACTCATTGGGTGCGCCAGCATAGCGACCCCCAAAGATCGGCCTGCGGCGGGAGAATCCCCGGATGGCGTCCAAAGGGGAGATCCTCACGGTCGGCCACTCCAACCACGAGGAGACGGAGTTCGTCGAGCTGCTCCGTGGCGGCGGCGTCGAGCTGGTCGCCGACGTACGCCGCTATCCCGGCTCGCGCCGCCAGCCGCACTTCGAGCGGACGGCGCTGGCGGCTGTGCTGCTCGAGGCCGGGATCGGTTACCGCTGGCTCGGCGAGACGCTCGGCGGCCGCCGCCGACCCGCGCCTGACTCGGTGAACGGCGCCTGGGAGAGCGATCAGTTCCGCGGCTACGCCGATCACATGGCGAGCGACGAGTTCGCCGCCGGACTCGCCGAGCTCGAGGATCTGGCCCGTGAGCAGCGGGTCGCGATCATGTGCGCGGAGGCCTGGTGGGTCCGCTGCCATCGGCGGCTGATCGCCGACGCGCTCACGGCGCGCGGCTGGCGGGTCCTGCATCTCGGCGCCAACGGGCGCCTGGAGCAGCACGAGCTCACCGACTTCGCCGTCGTCGAGGACGGGAAGGTCACCTACCCGGAGGTGCAGACCAGCCTCGGCCTCTAGCCGCTGCCGGACCCGCGCGAACTGGTGTCAGGCTTGCCGTTCTGGGGGTTGACCAGGAACGGCATCGTGCGGCGGAGCTTGCGGAGCTCGAGCGCCCTGATGACGTAGAGAGTCAGCAGCGCGAGCATCAGCACGAACGAGACGATGCCGGCGATGGCGCCGACTTCCTCGATCGTCTTGGGTATGGCGCTGGCGAGCAGGGCGGGCAAGGCAGCGATCGTACGCGCTAGTCGGAGCCGGGCGTCCAGAGGCCGCCCTTCTCCTCGCGCTCCTTCTCGGGGGTCCAGATCTCCTCGCGGGCCTGCGCCTGCTCCATCGGGATCCGCTTCGCACTCTCCCCGATCACCTCGAGGGCCCGGCGCATCCGCAGGTCGTCCTTGAAGAGCTCCTCGCGTCCGCTCTCCCGGATCTCTCGCAGGGCGTCCTCGGGCTCCGGGTGCCCGTGGTCCTCGTGCCCCGGTGGAATCTGCAGCGCCTCGAGCTCGTCCTCCTCCGTGATCTCGATCCCCTCCGCCTTGGCGACGGCCTCGAGGACGGCCTCGCGCTTCAGCGCCTGCTCGGCGTCGGGACGGGCCTGGGCGATCATCTCCTCGCGGGTCTTGCCCTGGATCTGGAGGTAGTTGTCGGGTTCCATCCCCTGCTGGCGCAGCTGGCGCTCCACCCTCCGCCACATCTCCTCCGCTCTCGCCTGGATGACAGGCTCGGGCAGATCGACCTTGGCCTTGTCGACGGCCGCGTCCAGCGCGTCCTCGCGAAAGCGCTCTGCGAGCTGGCGGTCCAGGATCTCCCTGATCTTCTCCGTGATGTCGTCGCGCAGCTCGGCGAGCGTGTCGAACTCGGAAGCCTCGGAGGCGAAGTCGTCGTCGAGCTCCGGAAGCTCCTTCTCTCGGACCTCCTTGACCTTGACGTGGAACCCGGCGGTCTTGCCCGCCACCTCCTCCGCGGGATAGTCGTCGGGGAAGGTCACGGGTACCTGGCGCTCGTCGCCGGGCTCCGCCCCCTGGAGCCCCTGCTCCAGCTCCGGCAGCACGCGGCCCTCGCCGAGCTCCAGCAGGTAGTCACGGGCGGTGCCGCCCTCGAACGGCTCGCCGTCGATCTTGCCCTCGTAGTCGATCAGCACCACGTCGCCCTGCTTCGCCGCTCGCTCGACCGGGTTCAGCCTGGCGAACCCCTCGCGCAGCCGGTTGATCTCGGTCTCCACTGCCTCCTCCGGGACCTCCGGCTCGGGGCGGCCGACCTCGAGGCCCTTGTACTCGCCGAGCTCGGCGCCGGGCCGCACGGCGACCTCGACGGAGAAGCGCAGCGGCTTGCCCTCCTCGGGAAGGTCGGAGAGGTCGAGCTTCGGGTCGCCGACCGGGTTGACCCCCGACTCGAGCATGGCGCGCTCGTACCAGTCGCCCAGTGATGACTCGAGCGCCTGGGTGAGCACCGTCTGGCGCCCCAGCCGCTGCACGACCATCTCGGGCGGCACCTTGCCCTTGCGAAAGCCCGGCAGCTTCATGTCCTTGCCCAACTGCTGGGCCGTGCGGGCGATGCTGCCCTCGACGTCCTTCGGGTCCACGTCGACGTCGACGCGGACCCGCGAGTCGGGAAGCTCCTTTACCGTCGTCTCCATGGAGGAGACCACCTTAGACACCGGCAGGCGCGAGCGGTTGGAGCTGGACGCCCGCGAGCGCTTCGGCGCTTGGCTCTACACCGGCGCGCCCGGCCGTCTGGCCTCCTTCTCCATCGACCTGGCGCTCTCGCTCGCCGCGCTGGGGGTCTGGTCGACCCGGCGGATCTGGCGCCGGCTGCGGAGGGCTGACGGAGGTTAGACGTGCGCGCGGGGGCGTCGCAGGCCGAGCTGGGCGCTGCGCGCGCCCGAAGCGCGTAGTCGGTACTACGCGCGAGGGCGCGGGTGGCGATCCAGCGACGGCATGCGGCGTCATCCGTGCGTGCGGATAACCCCCGTCAGTCCTCCCAGGTCAGTCGCCGGCCGCGTAGCCGAGGATCGACCGGTCGACGAGCCACTCCACAGGGGCACGATCGTCGGTGTAGACCTCGCCGCCGTCGAGAGCGGGGCCGAGCCGCGCCGCCTCGACCCGGGCGATCGTCTGCAGCTCCGGAGCGAGCCCCGTGGCCATCTCGCGCAGATGCCCGGCCGAGCCCCGCTCGGCACCGATCATCAGAGTGTTCTCGTCCTCGATCGGATCGCGGAGAACCGTGGGGAACGCCTCGGCCATCGTCCGGCCGATCACCTTCTCGAGCTCGTCCGATCCCTCGGGGTGTCCGACGTTGACGATCACCAGCCCGCCGGGCGCGAGGCGATCGCGGGCGAGCTCGAAGAACTCGCGGGTCGCGAGATAGAAGGGGATATAGGGCTGGCGGTAGGCGTCGAGGACGATCACGTCGTAGCCGCCGTCGGAGTTCCGTAGCCAGGGCCGGGCATCCTCGTCGTACACCTGCAGATGTGGCGCGCGCATGTCGAAGTAGCGCCGCCCGATCCGGGCCAGCTCGGGGTCGATCTCGACCGCGTCGATCCGGGCCGCCGGGAAGTAGTGGCCGTAGGCGCGCGCCACGGTGCCGCCCGCGTTTCCGAGGATCGCCACGCGCGACGGAACGCGGGCCAGGCTCGCGAACGGGGCGACGACCAGACCGTCCCAGTAGTTGCCCGTCAGGTAACTGCCCGGGCGGTAGAGCGAGTGCTCGGCCACGCCCTCGTTCAGCTCGAGCTTGCGCGTCCCGTTCGGCTCCTCTACCACGCGCGCGTACTGGAGCCGGGTCTCGGTCTCGTAGATCACCCGGTCGCCCGCATCCGTCTTGGCCTTGACCGTCCCCACCGGGATCGCGATCACCGCCCCGACCGCGGCCGGGACGACGAGGTACCGCCAGCCGAGTCCCGCGGCTGCTACCAGCGCCAGCGTCAGGGCGAAGAAGAGAAAGGTTCGCTGGGTGCCGATGAACGGGATGAAGAGCAGGGCTGCCGACATCGTTCCGACCAGCGATCCGGCTGTCGAGATCGCATAGAGGCGGCCCGCGGTGCGGCCCGAGTGGTCGACGTCGGGAGTCGCCAGGCGGACGGCCCACGGCGAGCAGGCGCCGAGCAGCACGATCGGGACGGCCACCAGGGCGAGGACGCCGACCAGCGAGCCGACGAAGGCGCCGGCCGAAATCTCGTCGAGTGCGTCCACCGAGACCGAGAGAAACGGCCTCGCCGCGAAAGGAACCAGGGCGAGCAGCACGGCCGCCCCAGCGACGAGCGCGCAGAGGCCGCGCAGGTGCGGATGTTCATCGCCGAGCCGGCCGCCGAGCCAGTACCCGACCGAAAGGGAGACCAGGACGACTGCGATCGTGTTCGCCCAGACGATGGTCGAGGCTCCGAAGTAGGGAGACATCAGCCGCGCCGCGGCGATCTCGGCGCCGAGGCTCGCCATCCCGACCACGAAGACGAGCAAGTAGAGGAACCGCTGCTCGCGGCTCAAGTCGACTCCTTGATCCTCTCCTCGAGGCGTGCCCCCTGCCCGGCGGCGGCGGCGCGCGCGGCGCGGCCCTCGCTCAGCGGGACGCCCCGCTGCTCGGCGAGGTCGAGCAGGCGCTGGCGCTCGGTGTCCTGCTTCGCCCATTCGAGGAAGAGCCAGGCGAGCACCCCGAGGGTGACGAAGGTGCTCTCGACCATCATGATCACGCCGGCGACGCTCTGATCCGTGATCGCCGAGAGATGCCATTTGGCCTCTCCGGGGGCGTAGTCCGGATAGAAGACGGAGTTCGACCACATGAAGACGTTGCCGAGCACGATGCCGACGAAGCGGACCCCGATCAGATAGCCGATCTTGGCCGGGATGCCGAACCATCTCGGCTGCGGCAGCGGCCCGACCAGGGGCATCCACATCAAGACGCCGAAGCCGATGAAGCAGCTGTGCTGGAGCGCGTGGATCGCGCTGTGCTCGGTAGCCGCCTGGTAGAGGACCGGGGCGTGCCAGACGTAGAGGTCGATCGCCCAGAGCGGCAGCGCGACCAGCGGGTGCGCGAGGTGGCGGACCCAGCCGAGCCAGCGGTTGTGAAGGAGCGGCTGCAGCAGCGGACCGGTCAGCCCGAGCACGATCAGGAGAGCTCCCAGGTCCCCCATCAGCAGGTGCTGGCCCATGTGCGCGAGCACGAGCTCGGAGTCGAGGCGCCCGAGCGGGGAGAGGAAGGCGATCGCGATCAGCAGGAGGCCGAGGGCGAAGCAGAGGGTCCGCCAGGTCGGGACGGGCCGGCCCTCCTGCGCCAGCGTCAGCGCGCGAAAGGCGTAGGCGGTCGCGACCAGGGTGAGGAGCGCGGCCTGAAGCGGCTCGAACACGGGGCCGCCCACGTGGGCGAGGGGAAACACGTCCCCCATCGTAGGACTGCCTAGAGCCAGTCGATTCGCCGGAAGAAGGTGACCAGCGCGACGACGCACACCGCCATCAGCGCCAGCGCGAACGCGTAACCGAGGTGCCAGTGCAGCTCGGGCATGTTGTCGAAGTTCATGCCGTAGACCGAGGCGATGAAGGTCGGGACCGCGATGATCCCCGCGACCGCGGAGATCTGCTTGACGACGATGTTCTGGTTGACGCTGACCAGCGAGAGGTTCGCCTGCAGCACGCTGGTGAGCAGCTCGCGCTGTGAGCTCACCTGATCGTCGACGCGCTTCGCGTGATCGGCGACGTCGCGGAAGTAGCTCCGCAGCTCCTCAGGGACGCGCTCGAAGCCGCCCTGCTCCAGCGTTTGGAGGGGGTTGAGCAGAGGCCAGACCGCCCGATGGAACTCGATCACCTCTCGCTTCAGGTTGTAGATGCGCGCAGTCGGGGCAGGGATGTCGTCGTCGAAGACGTCCCCCTCGACCTCCTCGACGTCGTCCTCGATCGCATCGGCGACCGGGATGTAGTCGTCGACGACCTTGTCGAGGATGGCCCAGACCGCGGACGCGGCCCCGAGCCGCAGCA
Organism: Solirubrobacterales bacterium; assembly: GCA_036520315.1. GTDB lineage: Bacteria > Actinomycetota > Thermoleophilia > Solirubrobacterales > 70-9 > DASUPK01. The sequence goes on from DATDJZ010000108.1 coordinate 8,242, forward strand.
GATCAGGACGATCCTCGAGCCTCTCCCGGGCCGTGTGCAACTCGCTGCCCGGCCCATGCCGCACGGTGATCACGTATCCCGGGCCGGCGAAGAGGTGGATCTCGCCGAAGTGGACGATCTCGCGATCCTCGTGGTAGTGGGCGGTCTTCAGGACGATGAACACGTCCTGGTCGTAGTCCTCGATCTTGGGGCGCTGGTGGGCCTGCTGGGCGTCCTCGACCGCGAGCTCGTGCAATCCGAACAGCTCCCGAAGGTGCTCCAGGTCGCCGGGCTCGGGCTCGTGGATGCCGATCCAGACGAATTCGCCCGGTCCGGCTGAGTTCCGCAGTTCCGCCGCCCGCTCGGGCGTCAGCGCCTCATCGTGCTGGCGCGCCCCGTCCTTGTAGTGGGCACTGTCGACGATCATCGTCCGGCTCCGGGTTGCTTCTTCCCGCCGGAGAGCCGGCCTCCTGCCGCCGCGCCCGCCTGGGCGCTCAGTGTCAGAGATCCTTCTGTACCGCGATGCGCCCGGACTCGGCCGCGGCGGAGAACGCCTCGTAGTCGCGCTCATTCTGGTCCGCGTACGCCTCCGCGAAGTCGTCCATGGCGCGATCGAACTTATCGCCCCCGCCCATATACGAGGCGATGGCGATCGGGTCGCCGGACCGCGCGTGGGCGCGGGCGAGAGTCCCACCGCAGAGCTGCGCGTAGAGCCCCATCGTGTGCGGCGTCATCGTCTCGATCTGGGCAGACCCCTTGCCGTCCCAGAGCTGCCTGACGTAGAAGTTGCGCCGTTTGCCGTCAATCCCCTCCTCCGCCGTCAGCCAGCCGAGGAAGATGTCACTGGCGGCCTGCATCAACCGCTGTCCCTCGACGACCCGCCGGCCATGGTGCTTGTACCGGCCGCCGCTGGCGAAGGGCGCGAGCACGGACGGGCCGGCTTCCTTGACCTGCAGGAACAATGGATCGCTCAAGTCGCTACCGAGCATCAGGACGATCCAGCAACGGGTCCCGACGCTGCCGACGCCCACCACCTTGTGGGCGACGTGGACGAAGCGATACCGGTCGGCCAGATATCGGATGTCGGGGGCGAGAGTTCCTCGGTACTCGTCCACCAGATCGATCAACCCCGCCTGGACCGCCTTGAGCTTCGTCTTGGGTACCAGCTCCTCGATCGGGACGATCAGCGGGGGGTCGCTGATGATCCGGAGGTCCCCGTTCTCCTCTCGCGTGAGCTTGGTCAGCGCCCGCAGGCTGTTTTTGCTCTCTGCCTTGGCCTTCGCCTTGTCGAAGTTGCGGGCGACCTTGTCGCTCACCTGCGAGCGGTACTGCTCGATGACGTCGAGATCGACTCGCTCATACCAGACATCGATGCTGCGCTCCGCGGCGAGCCGCCTGATCTCCTCCCGGTACGCCCGGGCGGCCGTGGTCCCGACCTCGCGGCGCTCCCGCTTCTTGAAGCCGCGATCCCGACCGGCGACCGTGAAGCTCGCCGCCAGCCGCTTCACGTCCCATTCGAACGGTCCTGGGTGGGTCTCGTCGAAGTCGTTGATGTCGAAGATCAGCCGCCGGTCGGGCGCTGCGAAGACGCCGAAATTGGAGAGGTGCGCGTCGCCGCAGAGCTGGACGTCGAGGCCCGATCGCGGGGTCACACCGAGGTCCGCCGCCATGATCCCCGCCGCACCCCGATAGAAGGTGAAGGGCGAGACGAGCATCCGCCCGTGGCGGATCGAGATCAGCTCCGGAACCCTGGTCCGGTCCTGCTCTTCGAGGATCTCGACGGGATCCGGCCGATCCTTTCCAGGCTCCCACCGACCCTGTATGGAGCGGGGCGCGCGGCGACGAGCGTCCTTGCCGGCGGACTCGCGGTCGCTCGGTGTCGTTACCTGAGTCGGAGCCACCGGCAAAGCCTCTCACCAATCGCCGCGTTCGGCAATCGCGGAGGCGGCCGGTCAGGCGAGGGCGGCTTCGACGTCGCCGATCGCCGCTTTCTCGGCATCGCTGACGCGTTCACCGCTGAGGCCGAGGAATCCCTCCTTGCGGGCCTCCGCGACTCGCTCCGCGAGGCCCACGATGAACTTCCGGTACTCCTCGACCTCCTCGTCGGTGGCCTTGGTCTTGAGGAGGGTGATCGCCCGCCTGACGTTGTCCAGGTTGTGCTGCTTGAGCTCCTCCGGCGATCCGGCGCGAGCGCGGTCCATCTCGGGCTTGGCGGCGGAGATGTCGTCGAGGAGTTCGCTCTCGCCGTGCTGCTTGCGGGCCTCGGTGTAGGCCTTGGCCATCGAGAAGGTCTCGCGGATGGAACCGCCGCGGTCGGAGAGGATCACGACCAGCCCCGCGCTCGGGGGCGCTTCGAGGATCGTCTTCCACTCCTCCTCTGTGAAGTCGGCCTTGGCGGTCATCTCCCCTGCAGTCTCTCGCAACTCAGCGAAGATCGTCGGCCGGGATCCAGGCCGCGTCCATGTCGACGCGCGACCCCCTGAAGGGGACCCCCTCCGCTTCGAGCAGCCGGCGCTGCGCCTCGCCCTTGGCGAGTGAGCCGTCGGCTCGAACGACCCGCTGCCAGGGCACGCTCGGGTCGTGGCAGGCGGAGAGGACCTGGCCGGCGAAGCGCGGCGCCCCAGGCATCAGATCGCCGTAAGTGGTGACGTGCCCTTCGGGGATGCGGCGGATCCGCTCCAGCACCTCCCGCCTCCGGTCGGTGGTCAGCTCAGGCGCCATGCCGTCCAGAAGCCGGCCGCGGCCGCCGGCAGGGCGGCCCCGAGTCCGCGCAGCCCGGCGGCTCGCTCCGGGGAGCGCAAGGCAATGCCGAACGCGAGGGTGTCACCCGAATCGGCGACGGCGTTCGCGACGGTCGCCCTTCGCAGCCGGTCCCTGTCCTCGAGCCCCGCCATCGTCACGAGGCCCAGGACGAGGTCCCGGACGCCGGCGACGCGGGTCACGGCCACCGTCGCCGGGCTGACGTCGGTGAAGCCGAGCGCCCGCAGAGCCGACTCGGGCGCCGCCAGCATGCCGACGCCGAAGGCGATCCGGCCGAGGCCGGAGGCCAGCGACCAGGCGCGCACGTCTACCTGCAGCTCGCGCAGCTCGGTCGGGTCCATCGAGCCGGTCACGGGACGAGCCTACGCGATGCCCGATCCGAGTCGGGAGATCCGTCGGACGGCGACGTTAGTTTGCGGCCGAACAGTGGCTGGCGCCGTGTTTCGAGTGGAGAGGGGTTAATCGTGAAGCTGGTGATCGGCATCGTCCGGCCCGAGCGCGCGAACGACGTGCTCGAGGCGCTCTACCGCGCGGAGGTGCGCGGCGTGTCCATGAGCCGGGTCCAGGGGCACGGCGGAGAGCTCGACAGGGTCGAGACCTACCGCGGCACGACCGTGAAGGTGGAGCTCTCCGACAAGGTCCGGTTCGAGATCGCCGTCACCGACCCCTTCGTGCAGCCGACCATCGATGCGATCCGCGAGGGAGCGCGGACCGGTGAGGTCGGCGACGGGAAGATCTTCGTCGCCTCGCTCGACAGGGCGGTCCGCATCCGGACCGGCGAGGAGGACAACGCCGCCGTGACCCCGGTGGGTGCCTGATGGGCGCCCCGATCCTCGCCCAGGCGACCTCGATCGATACCGGCGACACCGCCTGGATGCTGGCGGCGACCGCCCTCGTTCTGATGATGACCATCGCCCTGGGACTCTTCTACGCCGGCCTGGTCCGCGCGAAGAACGCGCTCAACACGTTCATGATGAGTGTCAGCGCGATCGCGATCGCGGGCGTCATGTGGGCTCTGATCGGCTACTCGCTGGCGTTCGACGGCACCGGCGATCTGATCGGAGGGCTCAACTACGTAGGGCTCCATGACGTCACCTTCGCGCCCAGGGATGGAACCGCGATCCCCCATCTCGTCTTCTTCGCCTTCCAGGCGACCTTCTGCATCATCACCGTGGCGCTGATCTCCGGCGCGGTCGTGGAGCGGATGCGGTTCGGCCCCTGGATGGTGTTCGCCGCCCTCTGGTCGGTCCTGGTCTACTCCGTGCTCGCCCACTGGGGATTCGGGGGCGGCTGGCTACAGGAGGGCGGAACGCTCGACTTCGCCGGTGGGATCGCGGTTGAGATGGCCTCGGGCTTCTCGGCCCTGGCGGCGGCGATCGTGGTCGGCGCTCGAAGGGACTATGGCCGCATCGGCCTGCTGCCGCACAACTCTGTCCTCGTGCTGCTCGGGGGCGGGCTGCTGTGGTTCGGCTGGTTCGGTTTCAACGGCGGGAGCGGCTTCGGCACCGGTGATCCCAGCGTGCTGGCCTTCGCCAACACATTGCTCTGCCCCGCCGCCACGCTGTTCACTTGGATGATGCTCGACCTGATCCGCGACCGGAAGGTGACGGCGGTGGGCGCCGCGACGGCGATCATCGCCGGATGCGTGCTGATCACCCCTGCCGGGGGCTTCATCAGTCCGGCCTGGTCCCTGGTCCTCGGAGTGCTCGGAGCATTCCCGGTCTATTTCGTGATCGTCTACAGGCCGCGGACACGGGTCGACGAGACCCTCGACGTGCTTGCGGCTCACGGCACGGCGGGCTTGCTCGGGATCCTCTTCATCGGGTTCGTCGCGCAGCAATCCTGGAACGGGATCTCGGATGGCTGGTTCTACGGGAACCTCAGTCAGCTGGGAGACCAGGCGCTCGCCGCGCTCGCTACGCCGCTGTACGCCTTCGGGATGACGTTCGTGCTGCTGAAGCTGGTCGGGGCCGTGATGCCCCTGCGCGGCCCGGGGCACGAGGAGTCGATCGGGATGGACTCGATCTACCACGGCGAGGAGGCCTACCCGAGCGGCGAGGGCGCGATCCTCGTCACCCCGGAGGCCGGCGACGAGACGCCGGTGCCGGTGGCGCAGCCCTAGGCGACGCTGCCGCTACTCGTAGGCCAGCGCCTGGAGCACGTCGAGCCGCGAGGCACGCCGGGCCGGCGCGATCGCGGCGACCACTCCGGCTATCGCGGCGATGATCAGGATGAAGACGAGCTGGCCAACCGGGTAGCTGAGCACGAAGCCCTGGTCCTGCAGCGGCACCGACATCAGGGCGGCGAAGATCAGCCCGAGGGCCAGGCCGAGCACGGCGCCGATCAACGCCGTGATCACCGACTCGTAGCGGATCATCGTGCGCACCTGGCGGCGGGACATCCCCACCGCCCGCAGCATGCCGAGCTCGCGGGTCCGCTCGTGGATCGAGAGCGCCAGGGTGTTGGCGATCCCAAAGAGGCTGACGACGATCGCCAGCGAGAGCAGCGCGTAGACCAGCCCGAGCAGCGGGTTGATCTGGTCCTCCTGGTTCTGCTTCAGCTCCTGCTGGTTCATCACCTCGGCGGTAGGGAACTGCCGCGCGAGCAACCCGTCGATCCGGTCCTGGACCGTTGATGAATCCGCCCCAGGTGCGAGCTTCACGAAGTCGAAGGTGTCCTGGGTGACGGCGAAATCGCGGGTCATCGCCGGCTGGGTGACGACCATGCTGCCGAGCAGATCGGCGTTGTCCTTGACCTCGCCGACGATCCTGAAGCTCGCCCGCGTCCCCGTCTGGCCCAGGGTTTGGATCGTGTTCCCGACCTCGAGGTCGTTGGAGTCGGCGAAGCTCTTGTCGACGATCGTCTCCGAGTCGGTCATGTTCCGCAGCGTCTGCTCGGTGGTGTCGCCCTGGAAGTCGAGCTTCAGTACCTGAGAGGCCGTCGCAGGGTCGAGCCCCGTGGCGCGCGGCTTGCCCCCCACCCCGTCGACCTTGATCTGGCTGGACTGAAGCGTCGAGACCGTCTGCACGCCGGGGACCTTACGGACCGTCGACGCGACCGCGGTCGAGATGGGGTCGAAGCCGTTCGTGTTCTGGATCTCCAGCTCCCCTTGGAAGTTGTTCTCGATCGCGTCGGCGATCGAGGCCTTCAATCCGGCGGCGAAGACGGTCACGAAGGAGACCAGCGCCAACCCGATCATCAGTGCCGCCGCCGTCGCCGCGGTGCGGGACGGATTCCGCTGCGAGTTCTCGCGCGCGAGGCGGCCCGTCAAGCCCCGCAGCCTCTCGAGCGGGGCGCCGATCGTCCCGGCCAGCGGCCGCACCAGCCGCGGGCTGTAGAGCGAGACCCCAAAGAGCACCAGCGCCGCGCCGCCGCCGAGCATCAGGGCGGCATCGCCGGTCTTCTGGTTGCCGAAGAGCCCGACCAGGACCAGGGCGAGTCCGCCGAGCATCAGCAGCCAGGCGATCGCCACGGTGACGATCGAGCGGCGGCGGCTGGTGGTGAGCTCGAGATCCTGCATCGCCGCGATCGGCGGCACGCGGGTCGAGCGCAAGGCCGGGTTGAGCACCGCGACCAGGGTGACCAGGATGCCGATCACCACCGAGATGATCACCGTCCGGGTTGCGACCACGAGCGCGGTGGTGGGCAGGCCGATCCCCAGCGCGTCGAAGAGCGACTCGATCCCCTTCGCGAACAGGAGGCCACCCAGAACCCCGGCGACCGCACCGACCAGGCCGATCAGCGCTGCCTCGACGAACACGGAGGCGAGTACCTGCCTGCGTGACGCGCCCAGTGTGCGCAGCAGCCCGTACTCGCGGATCCGCTGCGACACGGTGATCGAGAAGGTGTTGAAGATCACGAACGCCCCGACGATCAGGGCGACGGCCGCGAAGACCCCGAGGAAGATCGGCAGGAAGCTGAGCGCGTCGTGGATGTCGTCGGAGGAGCGGTTGGCGTTCTGCTCCGCCGTCTCCACCCGCAGCGTCGGGGGCACGACCTTCTCGATCCGCGACTTGAGCTCGTCCGGTGAGACGTCGGGATTGAGCCCGACCGAGATCTGGTTGAAGCGACCAACGTTGCCGGTGATGAACTGCGCCTCCGGCAGGGTCAGCTGCGCGATGCTGGCGCCCCCGAACGAGGTGCCGCCGAGCTCGGTGAGACCGACGAGCCGGTAGGTCCGGACTCGCCGCTCTCCGGCGATCCGGATCGGGTCACCCACCGAGAGGCCGGCGTCGTCAGCCGCGGCCTTGTCGAGCGTCGCCTCGTGGGAGTTGGTCGGCCGATGCCCCTCGACCGTCTTCAGGGTCTCGATCTGCGGCGGCAGCACCGCGGAGACGAACTTGGGGGCGAACTGCGTGCCGACCTGCTCGTCGCCCTTGAAGATGCCGCCGCCGGTGAAGATCGTCCCGGCGGCGAGCTTCACCCCGGGGACCGCGCGCACCTTCTTGAGGACGCCGGCCGGGAAGCTGATGGAGGTGTTGGTCTGCTGGGTGACCGGCTGCTTGTTGGTGATCACCACGGCCGTGCCCTTCAACGAGTCGTTGAAGATGTCGTCGAAGGCCTTGTTGATGGTGTCGGTGATGACGTAGGTGCCGGCGATCAGCGAGACGCCGACGACCACCGCAACCGTGGTGCCGAGTGCCCGCAGCTTGCGGGCCCAGAGGCTCTTGACCGCGACAGAGGTCACAAACCGAGCTGCTTCATCAGCTCGATCACGTCGTCGGTCGAGCCGGGGGCGGCGTCGGAGACGATCTCGCCGTCCCGGAGCGTGAGCAGGCGGTCCGCATAGACCGCCGCCTCCGGTGCATGCGTGACCATCACCACCGTCTGGTCGAACTCGTCGACCGCCTGCCGGAGCAGCCGCAGGACGTCCTCGGACGCCTTGGAGTCGAGGTTGCCGGTCGGCTCGTCGGCGAAGACGACCGCGGGCCGTGAGATCAGCGCCCGGGCCACCGCCACCCGCTGCTGCTGGCCACCGGACAGCTCCGAGGGAAGGTGGGTGCGGCGATCCTGCAGGTCGACCGTGTCGAGCAGCTGCTCGAGCCACTCCTTGTCGGGCTTACGGCCGGCGATCGAGAGCGGCAGCACCAGGTTCTCCTCGGCCGTCAGAACCGGGAGGAGGTTGAAGAACTGGAAGATGAAGCCGAGCTTGTCGCGGCGGAGCCTGGTCAGGTCGGCGTCATCGAGCGTGGTGATGTCGGTGCCGTCGATCAGCACCCGGCCGCCGGTTGGGCGATCGAGCCCGGCGAGCACGTGGAGAAGCGTCGACTTCCCGGAGCCCGACGGCCCCATGATGGCCGTGAAGCGGTCGCGTTCGAAATCGACGCTGACGTCACGGAGGGCATCGACAGCCGCATCGCCCTCGCCGTAGCGCCTGCTGACGTCGATCGCCTGCACGATGGGACGGTCGCCGGCCACCGCCGTGCCAACCGTTTGCGCCTCTGTCTGCTCGTTCACTGGCTCGGTCATCCGTGACAACCCCCGCGCGTCGAAGGACGATCGCAAGCTAGCGATTCGTACCCCCCGCCGTCCATACTGGATGACCCGATGTCGGTCGAAGAGAGCATCAGGGGCGGGTCCGGGTTGTCCCGAGGGTCTGAGTTCGCGGGCTTCAGGATCGAGCGCACGCTCGGTCACGGTGGCATGGGCATCGTCTACCTGGCCCGCGAGGTCCGCCTGGACCGGGACGTGGCGCTGAAGGTGATCCGCACCGAGCTCGCCGAGGACGAGCGGTTCCGAGCTCGCTTCCGCGAGGAGTCGCGCACCGCGGCCTCGATCGAGCACTCGCGTGTGGTGACGGTGTTCGGGGCCGGCGAGCGCGACGGTCTCCTCTTCGTGGCGATGCGATACGTGCCCGGCCGCGATCTCGGGCGGCTGATCTCGGCCCGCGGGGCGCTGCCGGCTGACGACGCCGCCTCGCTGGTCGCCGACGTAGCCGAGGGCCTGGATGCGGTCCACGCCGCGGGTCTGGTGCACCGCGACGTCAAGCCGGCGAACGTGCTCGTCGGAGAACCCGGCGCGGGCGACGACGGACCGACGGCGTACCTCACGGACTTCGGGCTGGCGAAGATCGCGGCCTCGACGACCGGGCTGACCGCCACCGGCGAGGTGATCGGCACCGTCGACTACATGGCGCCGGAGCAGATCGAGGGGCGCCGGGTCGACGCTCGCACCGACGTCTACGCGCTCGGCTGCGTGCTCTTCCACGCAGTCACCGGGGACGTCCCCTACCCCGAGCGGGAGAGCTCCTCCAAGATGTGGGCCCACCTCAACGAGCCGCCGCCGTCGGTCGGGTCTGAGGACGGCGGCGGAGCCGTCCTCGACCCGATGATCCGCAGGGCGATGGCCAAGGACCCGGCCGACAGGTTCCCCTCCGCCGGCGACCTGGGGCGGGCGGCGGTGGCCGCGGCTCGCGGCGAGGCCGTCACCGAGCCCGAGCACCCGGTCGGCACCGGGGAGGCCGCCCCAGCGGCCGAGACCGTTCCCCTCGAGGTGACTCGCCCCACCGAGCGCGTTCCTCGCCGCCGCCGCAAGCGGCGCAGGCTGCGGCGGATCCTGATCCCGCTGCTGGCGCTGATGATCGCCGCCGCGATCACCTTCGCCGCGCTGATCGCGGTGCCGAAGCTCACCGATTCCGACAGCCCGGCGCCGAGGCCGAGCGGCATCACCGTTCCATCCCTCACCGGTCAGCCGCTCGACGTCGCCGAGCAGCGGCTCGACGATCTCGGGCTCCACTCGACCGAGGAGGGCGGCGGCATCTTCGGGGTGCTGATCCCCTCGGACTGGGAAGTCTGCGCGACCTCGCCCGCTGCGGACTCCACAGTCCGCCGGGGCTCCACGGTCAGGCTGCTGATCGATCGCCCAGAGGCCTGCTAGGCGCCTTTGCGGGATCCCCGCCCGCCCGGGCCCTCTCGAGGAGGGAGGGGCCCGAATCCGGCGACGACTCAGCCCGGGCGGCACGCTCGGCGCGAAGGAGCACGAACGCACCACCCAGGGCCAGGAGCGCCATCCCGAGCGCCCAGATGAAGGTGTGGCCGAATGCGGTGGCCAGGGGTCCGCTGATCTGGTCGCGCTCGCTCGCGGGCAGTGGGGCCAGCAGACCTCTCGCGCCGCCGGCTGACGCCATGTGGGCCGTGACCTGGTGCTGGAGGACCACGGCCAAGAGCGCTGTGCCGATCGAGCCTCCGATCTGCCGCAGCGTGTTGAGCGCAGCCGTGGCGCGCGGGACCTGCGAGGAGTCGAGCACCGAGTAGGCGGCGGCGGTGGTGGGCTGGATCGAGGCCCCCAGGCCGAGGCCTCGGACGAAGAGGACCGCGCCCAGGAGGGCGAACGGAGTGTGGTTGGTCATGAACACCAGCGGCAGCGTCGCAATGGCGATCAGGCTGCAGCCCGCGACCGCCACCGGGCCTCCGCCGACACGGTCTGTCAGGCGGCCGCTGATCGGCAACATCAGCGCTGCCCCGACTCCCTGCGGAGCGAGCAGCAGGCCGGCGTCCAGAGCGCT
>DATDJZ010000109.1:0-18101 GCA_036520315.1 Solirubrobacterales bacterium
ATCGTCGGGGTGAACGGCTACTTCGGCCGGCGGATCGCCGAGATCGCCCGGCGCTGCGGCGCCGACGTGGTCGAGGTCAGCGCGGACTGGGGCGAGCACGTCCCGAACGAGCGCCTGCTCGCGGTCCTGGACGACCACCCCGACGCCCGACTGCTGGCCGTCGTCCACGGGGAGACCTCGACCGGCTGCGAGCATCCGCTGGAGGCACTCGGCGCCGCGATGCACGGGCGCGACACCCTGCTGATGGCGGATTGCGTCACCACCCTGGGCGGGGTCGAGGTGGACTTCGACGGCTGGGGGATCGACTACGCCTACTCCTGCACCCAGAAGTGCCTGGCCGCTCCGCCCGACATGTCGCCGATCGCGGTCTCGGACCGAGCGCTGGAGCGCATCCGTGCCAGGCTGCGGCCGGTTCCCTTCTCACTCGACCTGCTTCTGCTGGACGCCTACTGGACCGAGCGGCCGGCGACCTACCACCACACGGCGCCCATCCTCCACATCTACGCTCTTCACGAGGTCCTCCGGCGGGCCCTGGAGGAGGGTCTCGAGCGCCGCTGGGCCCGCCACACCGAGGCTGGCACGTACTTCCAGCAGGCGGCGTGCCACGCTGGTTTCGAGCTCCTGGCGGAGCCGGCATATCAGCTCGCTCCTCTGACGGCGGTCCGCGTACCCGGCGGAGTGGATGGGAAGGAGGTTCAGCGGCAGCTCCTGAACGACGGGATCGAGGTTGGGGGCGGCTTGGGCCCGGACGCACCCGCGATCTGGCGGATCGGCCTGATGGGGCCCAATGCCAGCACCGAGACCGCGGACCGCGTCTTCGAAGCGCTCGCGGCGGCCGTTGACAGCCAGGCCGTGGCCCTGGCCGGCTAGCGGCCCAGCTGGCCCGCCGCGCCTAAAGACTTCGTCGTCCGATGGGTACGTCATCACCGAGCCCGGCATCGGCGTGAACAAATTGGTTCCCCGAGGGTAGTGTTCTCAGGTCTTGCGGCTCTTGGTTCTTCAGCACATCTCTTGCGAGCCACCGGGCGTCTTCTCCGACGTGATGCGCGAACGGGGCGTGGAGCCAGTCGCGGTCGAGGTCGACGAAAACGAATCCATTCCCGAGTGGCGCGAATTCGATGCCGTCTTGGCGATGGGTGGCCCGATGGGCGCTGACGACGACGACGAGAACCCCTGGCTGAGTGACGAGAAACAGTTGGTTCGAGAGGCTGTCGAGGCAGGCCGACCCTTCCTCGGCGTCTGCCTTGGCGTGCAACTCCTGGCCTCGGCACTGGGCGCAACCGTTCGGAGGATGGAGAGTCCTGAGCTCGGGCTGCTGCCCGTGGATCTAACCGCAGAGGGGCGCGAGCACCCGCTTTTCGAAGGTGTCGACGACCGGTTCCCCACACTGCAATGGCATGGGGATACCTTCGACCTGCCAGCGGGAGCGATCCGGCTGGCAAGTTCACCCAGCGTTGCGAATCAGGCGTTCCAGGCCGGCGAGCGCGGCTTTGGGATTCAGTTTCACCTTGAGGTCACGGCCGAGCTGGCCCGGGAATGGGCCGACGTTCCGGAGTACCGGACCTACCTCGCCGAGGCGCTCGGCGACGAGAGGGCTGTTGCCTTTCTAAATGAGCTCGAGCACCGGGCCGAGGAACTGCATCCGACGGCGCGCCAGCTGTTTGGCAACTGGCTGTCCATCGCCGGCGCCGCGCCCTGAGCCTGGACTTGCAGCGAAAGAAGGTTTGGGGGGTGCGTCGAATCCGACGATCACTCTCATCCTGCTGAGAGCGAATCAGCAAGCTGCCATGAGGTAATCCGTGGTCGGGTCCGGATTCGGTACATCGAGTCTGAGGCCAAGCCCACCAGGGAGAACACCACACCTAGCACCAGGATCTGCGACCAGGTCGCGCCACGCTCGGCGTGAACGAATTGAGGGAAGAGCGCCAGGAAGAAGAGCGCCACCTTGGGGTTCGTCAACTCAACGAAGATGTCCTGGTCGAACCGCGCGAGCGGAACGATGTGCCTGGGCCTCGGCGCATGGTCGATTTGGTCGGGCGCGCGCGTCGAGGCGCGCTGAACGACCCGTCGCGTCCGTACTAGGGTGGGAGGAGCCGCGATGCCCCCACGAGATCGATACATCCCGGGCGTTCCCTGTTGGGTGGACACGGCGCAGCCGAACCCCGAGGCTGCCGTCGACTTCTACGGGCCCCTCTTCGGATGGGAGTTCGAGAACGTTATGCCGCCGGAGGCCGACGCCAAGTACTTCATGGCGCGGATCCGGGGCAGCGACGTCGCGGCCGTCGGGTCGATCCCCGAGGCGGCGCCTCAGCAGGCGATGTGGAACACCTACGTCTGGGTGGACAGCGCCGACGAGGCCGCCTCGAAGGTCGGCGAGGCCGGCGGCAACGCCCTGATGGAGCCGTTCGACGTCATGGACGCCGGCAGGATGGCCGTGTTCACCGATCCCGAGGGCGCGATGTTCTGCGTCTGGCAGGCGGGTCAGAACACGGGGGCGCAGCTCGTCAACGAGCACGGGACCGTCAACTTCAACGACCTCAATACCCGTGACCCCGGGGGCGCCAAGTCCTTCTACGGCTCCATCTTCGGCTGGGGGACGCTCGGGCTGCCCGGCGGCTTCGAGATGTGGACGCTTCCCGGCTACGGCGATCACCTGGAGAAGGACAACCCCGAACTCCGCGAGAACATGGCCGAGATGGACGCGCCGAAGGGCTTCGAGGACGTCGTCGCCTCACTCGTCCCGATCGGCGACGACCAGCCGGACACCCCGCCGCATTGGAATGTGACCTTCGCGGTCGATGACGCGGATGCGATCGCCGACCAGGCGACCGAGCTCGGCGGGAAGGTGATCGTCCCGCCGATGGATGCACCCTGGGTCAGGTTGACGGTGATCGCCGACCCGCAGGGCGCGACGTTCACGGCGAGCAAGTTCGTCCCCGAGAACAGGGACCTGGCTCAGCCGGCGGCGTAGCCGTCCTCTTTCGTCAGGCGGCGATCAACTCGTTGGGGTTGAAGACGTACTTGCGGGCGACTCCCGAGTCGAAGTCCTTGTAGCCCTGGGGCGCGTCGTCGAGCGTGATCACGGTGGCGTTCACCGCCTTGGCGATCTGGACGCGCTCGTTGAGGATCGCGTTCATCAGCCCATGGTGGTAGCGCATCACCGGGCACTGCCCGGTGGTGATCACATGGGACTTCGCCCAGCCGAGGCCGATCCGGATCGACAGCGAGCCCTCCTTGGCGGCCTCGTCGACCGCCCCCGGATCGCCGGTGACATAGAGGCCCGGGATGCCGAGATTGCCGGCCGCCTTGGTCAGCTCCATGATCGAGTTGAGCACCGTGGCGGGCTCCTCGACCGCCGAGCCCTCCTCTCCGTGGCCGCGCGCCTCGAAGCCGACGGCGTCCACGGCGCAGTCCACCTCCGGGACGCCGAGGATCTGCTCGATCTGGTCCTTGGGATCGCCCTTGGAGACGTCGACCGTCTCGCAACCGAACGAGCGTGCCTGCTCCAACCGCTCGGGAATCAGATCCCCCACGATCACCACGCCGGCGCCCAGGAACTGCGCCGAATGGGCAGCGGCGAGCCCGACCGGTCCCGCCCCGGCGATGTAGACGGTCGAGCCCGAGGTCACGCCCGCGCTGACGCACCCGTGGTAGCCCGTCGGGAAGATGTCGCTGAGCATCGTCAGGTCGAGGATCTTCTCCATCGCCTGGTCCTTGTCGGGGAACTTGAGCAGGTTCCAGTCCGCGTACGGGACCATCACGTAGTTGGCCTGGCCGCCGACCCAGCCGCCCATGTCGACATAGCCGTAGGCCGACCCGGGCCGATCGGGGTTGGTGTTCAGGCAGACGCCGGTATTGCCGTCCTTGCAGTTGCGGCAGCGGCCGCAGGCGATGTTGAAGGGCACCGAGACGAGGTCACCCTCCTTGATGAACTCGACGTCCGGCCCGGTCTCGATCACCTCGCCGGTGATCTCGTGCCCGAGGATCAGCCCTGCCGGCGCGGTCGTGCGCCCGCGAACCATGTGCTGATCCGATCCGCAGATGTTCGTCGAGACGATTCGCAGGATCGCCCCGTGGGGCGTCTTGCGGCCGACGTTGTCCGGATGAACCCCCGGCCCGTCCTTCAGCTCCAACTCCGGGAAGTCGATGTTCTGAACCTCGACCGTGCCCGGCTCGATGTAGGCAACGCCTCTGTTGTCAGCCATGATTTACCTCCCCTAGAAAGCCGCGACGCCGGCTTCGGCAACCTCGTGGTCCTGCTCGACGCTGCCCCCGCTGACGCCGACCGCTCCGACGACATCGTCGCCGTCCATCAGCGGAATCCCGCCGGCGAAGACGATCAGCTGGCCCTGGTTGCTCGCCTCGATGCCGTAGAGGGGCTGGTTCGGCTGGGCGAGGGGCGCCAGGTCCTTCGTCGACATGTCGAATGACCGGGCGGTATACGCCTTGTTCTGGGCGATGTCGATGGATCCCAGCCAGGCGCCGTCCATGCGGCCGAACGCGGTCAGGTTGTTGCCGTCGTCGACGACGGCGATGTTCATCGGCACACCGATCTCGTCGGCCTTGGCGCGCGCGCCCTCGACGACCTTCTGGGCGGCGTCCAGCGTCACACTCTTAGCCACAGTCTCCTCCTTTGCACCCTGATTCCGGTCAGGGAGATTTCTCGGACCGTATCGCGGACTCATGCCCGGGACAAGCTTCGTCCAGGGTGACGCTCACCGGTTGAAGCGCGCCGCCTCCTCGGAGCCTTCCGTAGCCGACCCCTCGCTGTAGGAGTGCGCCCCGGCTCCGGCCAGCTTGCCGCCCTCCGCGATCAGGTACTCCTCGCGGATCGGCTTGCCCTCGAACCAGCACTCGAGAATCTCCCTTGTTCCCGCGGCGTAGCGGGCCTGGGCCGAGAGGCTGGAGCCGGACGTATGGGGCGTCATGCCGTGCCAAGGCATCGTCCGCCAGGGATGGTCCTGCGGCGCGGGCTGGGGGAACCAGACGTCGCCCGCATAGCCGGCCAGCTGGCCGGACTCAAGGGCGTTGACGATCGCGTCCCGGTCGCAGATCTTGCCCCGGGCGGTGTTGATCAGATAGGCGCCGCGCTTCATCCGGGAGAGCATTCGCTCGTCGAAGAGGTGCTCCGTCTCGGGGTGGAGGGGAGCGTTGATCGTGACCACGTCGCAGTGGCCCACCATCTCCTCGGTCGTCTCGTGGAAGGTGACGCCCAGCTCATCCTCGACATCTCCCGGAAGACGGTGGCGATCGGTGTAGTGGAGGCCGACGTCGAACGGCTTCAGGCGCCTGAGCACCGCAGTGCCGATGCGGCCCGCGGCGACGGTCCCGACCTGCATCCCCTCGAGGTCGTACTCGCGCGAAACGCAGTCGGCGATGTTCCAGCCGCCGTCCACCACCGTCTTGTAGGACGGGATGTAGTTGCGCACCAGCCCCAGAATCATCATCACCACGTGCTCGGAGACGCTGATCGAATTGCAGTACGTGACCTCGGCGACCGTGATGCCGTTGTCGTTCGCCGCCTGAAGATCGACGTGATCGGAGCCGATCCCCGCGGTGATCGCCAGCTTCAGATTGGGGGCCTTGGCGACCC
Organism: Solirubrobacterales bacterium; assembly: GCA_036520315.1. Taxonomy (GTDB): domain Bacteria; phylum Actinomycetota; class Thermoleophilia; order Solirubrobacterales; family 70-9; genus DASUPK01. Next base: position 5,594 of record DATDJZ010000109.1, read on the forward strand.
GCTCGGCGGTCAGGTAGGCGGGCCAGAAGGGCTGGGAGATGACCACTTCGGCGTCGGGCAGGTTCCGGTCGAACTCCGAATCCTCACCGTCCTTGTCGGCGGTGACGATCAGCTCATGGCCGGCGTCCTCGAGGAACTTTCGCAGCCCGAGCTCCCCTGACACGCAACCCAGGAGCTCGCCCGGGGAGAAGTCGATCGCCTTCGGGCTCGGCGTCGTCTGCCCGTCCGGATATCGCTCGATCTTCGGGATCTCGTCGCGGGGGTACTCCGGCGGGTAGCCACCCTCCGGATCGTCATAGAGCACACACAGAATCGTCGGCATCTCAATCCACCTCCATGGGATTGGGGCTCCAGCCTCTCAGAAACCGTCAGAAACCTTTGGGTTTCCTCACGGCACCGCCCCGATGGCGGACGTGTAGACGTCGATGAAGCGGAGGTAGTTGTCGGCGATCCGCGAAGCGGCGTCCTGCTGGGAAAGGCCGCCGTCGATCCAGCCCTGCAGCGGGTCTCCCCAGATCGATCGGCCGATTGCGAAGCCGACGTATCCATCGACGGGAGCGGCCTCGCGCAGCCAGCGGTCCACCTTGTCGTTGTCGGCTCCCCGCCCCAGTACCACGCAGACGACGCCGCCTCGACCGCCAGTCCGGCACTGGGCGGCGATTCGCTCGCAGTCCGCCCGCTGGTCCAGGCCTTCGATCTTCCAGATGTCGGCCTCGACGCCGGCGCCCTGCAGCTCGGCGACCGCGCGAAGCATCAGGCCGGGTCGGAGCTCGGCGTCGTAGCGGTCCGTATCGCCGTCGACAGCCGCGAGCTGAGCCTCTTCGGCGGGCACCAGCAGCTCAAAGAGGAACTTGCGATCGTGGTCGTGAAGCCAGTCGGAGAGGCGTCGCAGGCGGGCCGCCTGGCGCTGGTTCATCTTGGCGTCCCCGTCCGGGTTGTAGCGGACCAGCACCTTCGAGAAGTCGGGGTCGTAGCGCTCTATGTGGGCACCGAAATCGTCGCCGTACTGGAAGTCGAATTCCTTCTGACCGCTCTTCTCGACCGGCATCACGAGCTTGATCCCCCGCGACTTGGCCTGCTCGGGCACCTTGGTGGGGCCCCCGAACTGCTCGTCGACCAGCGCCCCCATGACCGAAGGGTCCGCGCCTCGGTCGAGCGCGACCTCGATTCCCTCGAAGATCAAGTGCTTGCCGTCGGCGATTCGCTCGAGCTGCTCGGCACTCGGATCCCCCTGGACGGCGAAGCGCTTGATGAACGACCCCCGGTGGTCGAAGGCGAGGACGAAAAGCTTGCCGTCGTAGCCGAACTCCATCTGCTCAAGTTACCTCCCACCCGCGCCCTCGACCTCAACAACCGCGGCCGTCACCGTCGGGTAGGCAACCCTCATGCCAGCTTCTCGGCCGTATCGCCGGCCTCGCCATGCTTCTCGACCAGCCAGAAGCGAGAGTGCTCCTCGATCACCGTCTCGAATTCGCCGGCGATGTGGCCGGGCACGACCGCGAAACGATTGGGTTGCGCGCGGGCTCTATCCCACTCCTCCGCCGATAGCCGGATGTGCTCACCGCAGTCGTTCTGCCAGCACTCACAGAGGAAGCCGAGAGACTCGTGGCCCCTGTCCAGCCATTCGGCCTTCTGCTCGTTGATGTCACGGGCCCTCGCCTCGTTGTACGCGACGCGTTTCTCACGTGGGCCGAAGGGAGGCCCTTGGGAAAGTTCCACGTCCCCAAGGTACTGCGGCCCCGGCCGATCACGAACGGCCGGGGCCTACGCCGAGGTCGGGCAAGTGAAGGTCGAGCAGCACCAGGTCGGGTCGATGCTCGGCGGCGAGCTCAAGGCCCAGCGAGCCCATGCCGGCCGGCAGTACCCGAACGCTCGGTCGTGCGCTCAGGCGGCATAGAGCCGCCGCAGCCGCGAGAATCCCGCCGGTGCGCCTGGCGGTCGTCGGACACGTCGAGTGGATCGAGTTCGTGCGTGGCGACCACGTTCCCGCCGCCGGCGAGATCGTGCACGCCCACGACAGCTTTGAGGAGCCGGCGGGCGGTGGCGCCGTGGCGGCGGTTCAACTGGCGCGCCTGGCCGGCGGGGCGACCTTCCTGACGGCCCTCGGCGAGGACGAGCTCGGCCGCCGCACGCGGGCGCGACTCGCGGAGCTCGGTGTGACCGTTCGCGACGCGACTCGCGAGGCGCCGACACGGCGGGGCCTCACCTTCCTCGACGGCCTCGGCGAGCGCACGATCATCACCATCGGTGAGCGGCTCACGCCGCGCGGTCGGGACGCGCTCGACTGGGATGAGCTTCACCGGGCGGACGGCGTCTACCTGACCGCCGCCGACGGCGACGCGCTGCACGCCGCACGGGCCGCGGGCGTCCTGGTCGCCTCGCCGCGGGCGGGCCGGGTGCTCCACGAGGAGGGTGTTCGCCTAGACGCCCTCGTCTACAGCGACCGCGACGAGCTCGAGACGGCCTTTGCGAGGGCGCTCGACCCGCCGCCGACGCTGCTGGTCGCGACCCGCGGCGCCGAGGGCGGCCGTTACGAGACCGCCCAGGGCCAGACCGGCAGCTGGGCCGCAGCGCCCCTGCCGGGACCGATCGCGGACAGCTACGGCGCCGGTGACTCGTTCGCCGCCGCCCTCACCTTCGCGCTCGCCCAGGGACGCGACCCGGACGCGGCGCTCGCCCTCGCCGCCCGCGCCGGAGCGATCTGCCTCACCGGCCGCGGCCCGTACGAGCGCCAGCTCACTGCGGACGCTCTCTGACCACTTCCTCAGCGGCCTTGTCGTCTCGGAGCCCCAGGTAGCGTGGGTGTCGCAGCCGTCCGTCGCGTGTCCATTCGCTGAAAGCGAACTCGCCCACCAGCCGCGGCTCGATCCAGTGGGTGCCCTTCGGGATCGGGTGTACGTCGGCGAAGGGCGGGTCGGACCGTTCGAGTTTCCGCATCCGCTCGCCGAGGTCCGCCAGCGTCCGCTGGTCGAAGCCGGTACCCACCTTGCCGGCGTAGCTCAGCTTGCCGTCCTCGTAGTAGCCGACCAGCAGCGCGCCAAAGTCGGTGCGCTTGCCGTGCGGCGCGGTGAAGCCGCCGATGACGAGCTCCTGCTCGTGTGAGCACTTCAGCTTCAGCCAGTCGGTGGAGCGCTTGCCGATGTAGCGGCTCTCGGCCCGCTTGGCGATCAGCCCCTCGAGCCCGCGGCGGCAGGCTTCCTTGTAGAGCCGTTCCCCGTCGCGGTTTCGGTGCGGCAGGAACCGCACGTGGCCATGGAAGTCCAGGGTTCCGCGGAGCAGCTTCTTCCGTGTGCGGTTCGGCAGGCCTCCGGTGTCGTAGCCCTCTAGGTGGAGGACGTCGAAGAGGTAGTAGTAGACGGCGATGCCGGTGCGCCGGGCGCGCTGGGGATCGGCAATGCCCAGCCGGCCCTGCAGCCTCGAGAAGCTGGGGATTCCGTCGTGAAAGGCGATGATCTCCCCGTCCACGACGAACTCCGGCGATGCCTCCGCCTCCAGGGCATCGACCAGCTCGGGATAGGTGTTGTTGAGCAGCTTGTCCGTGCGGGAGCGCAGGCGCACGCCTTTCCGGGTCCGATAGGCGAGGCATCGCTCGCCGTCCAGCTTGCGCTCGTAGATCCAGTCGGGGTCCGAGAAGGGGCCATCATGGAGGACGGCCTTCATCGGCTCGATCCACTGGGGTTGCCGGCCACGCCGAAGCTCGCGTCGCTCCTCCGCGCTCAGCACGTCGAGCGCCGAGCCCCGCCGGCGCGGGCTCACCGCGCCGCGGGTGACAGCTCGCGGGACGTGGCCAGCTTGGCGCCCGCCCGCTTTATGTCCTCGAGGGCGCGCTCGCCATCGCCCGGCTTCACCTCGACGGCGCGGATGGCGTCGGTGACCACGGTGGTGTCGAAGCCCTCGCGAGTGGCGTCGATCGCCGAGGCCCGCACGCAGTAGTCGGTCGCCAGCCCGACGATCGCGACCTCGTCGACGCCCCGCTCGTGCAGCAGGTCGGCGAGCTTTGACTTCTCGAAGCCGGAGTAGCCCTCGTCCTCTCGTTCGACGCCCACGTCGACGATCTCCTCCACCTCGATCTCGCGCATCGCCGGATGGAGCTCCGCGCCGTGCGTCCCCTGCACGCAGTGCGCTGGCCAGGGCCCGCCCTCAGTCTCGAAGGAGGCGTGGTCCGGTGGGTGCCAGTCGCGCGTCGCGAAGACGTGGTCGAACCCGACCGCCAGGCGCTTCACCGGCTCTGCGATCTCGTCTCCGCCCGGCACCTCGAGCGCTCCACCGGAGGTGAAGTCGTTCTGGAAGTCGATGATCAGGAGTGCCCGTGACACCTTGCCGCTGGACTCTAGTCCTCAGGTGATCTGGGTCTTGGTCTCCGTCTCGGTTTCGGAGTTGCTCTCAGGCTCGTCCTCCGACTCGCGTTCCGGATGCGGAGGCGGCACGGCCTCGAACTCCTCGGTCCCGGCGCGGTCGACGGCCCGGTGGAATCGATCGCCCAGCACGCCGCCAACGAGCGTCGCGAGCAGCGGAACGACGACCAGGACCGGCGCGATCACCGCAACGCCTTGATGCAGTGGCCCCTCGTCGACCGGATTGCTCGGCAGCGAGATCGAATCGGTGGGATCGAGTGTTCCGCCGGCGATCCAGGCGGTGATCGCAACGGCGAGGACCACGAACAGGCTGAGCAGCCAGATCCCGAGACCCTGCCGCCACCCGTCGAACCGGGCCATCCTCGCCGCCACATAGCCGGCCGTCAGGTAGCTGAGCGCGAGGATCGCGAGCGAGATCGCTCCGCCTCCGGCCATCATCTGGTCGACCAGCCCGGCCGCGTCCTCGTGGGAGCTGGTCACTCCGGCCGCGATCAGAGCCCCGAGCACCGTGGCTACGAGGCAGGCTGCGAGTCCGACGGCTGCCAGGAGGCCAAAGAAGGCTGCCTCCCACTGGATCTGGCCACCGAACTCCTGGCGCTCGCGCCGCAACTCACGGCGACGCAGCTCCAGCAGAACCTCGCTGCGCGGCTGCCGGATTCGCGTTCTCTCCACCCTGGGGCTTGTCCCCATGCGCGAATCATGTGCGCCGGAGGCGGATTTCAAACCCGCGCGCCGACGATTTCGCCCTGTTCTAGCCCTCGGGGTTCGGCGGCGGGAACTGGGAGCGCATCATGCGGTCCCACATCCTGTCGGTGACGAGGCCTCGCATCGCCAACGTCACCTTGGCGGATGGCGTCACCTTGTAGCGGGTCTTCGGCCTGTTGGCGGAGAGCGCCTTGGCGATCTTCTCCGCCACCACCTCCGGCCCGCCTCCGAACCTCGCCATCGACCCCGTATAGGCATCGGCGGTCGCCTTCGCCACGGCCGAGTTGAACTTCGCGTACGGCCCGTGCTCCTCCACCTCGTCCACGCTCGCGGCGGCGGTCTCACCGAACTCCGTGACGATCAATCCCGGCTCGATCACCACCACGTCGACCCCGAACCCGCGGACCTCGAACCGAAGCGCGTCTGAGAGCGCCTCGACCGCGTGCTTGGTGGCGTGGTAGATACCGCCGCCCGGAAAGGTGAGCTTGCCGCCCATCGAGCTCAGGTTCACGATCCGCCCCGAGCCGGCCCGTCGCATCCCGGGGAGGACGAGCTGGCACATGCGGATCAGGCCGAAGACGTTGGTCTCGAACTGCTTGCGGACGCTCGACATCGGGATCGCCTCGACCGCGCCGCTCTGGCTGTAGCCGGCGTTGTTGACCAGGGCGCCGATCGGGCCGTCCTTCTCGACCTCTTCGACCGCAGACTCCATCGAGCCCTCGTTGGTGACGTTCAGTGCGTGCGTCTTGCAGCCACGCCCGGCGAGGTCCTCGATCGATTCGAGCCGGCGGGCGGTCGCGTGCACGTTCCAGCCGTCGCCCGCCAGCCGCTCCGCGGTCGCCCTTCCGATCCCGGTCGAGCAGCCCGTGATCAGCACCGGCCGTGACTTCTCGATCCCCATGCGTGCCCTCCTCCATCGCTAATCGGGTTGCGCCCTCGCTTCTCTGCGGCGCACCCTCTCATCAGCCGATCCTCTCATAGGCTCTAGTGCATGCGAGCGGTCACCTTCCAGGCGCCGGGCGAGGTGCAGATCGACGAGGTCTCCGAGCCGGAGCTGCTGGCGTCCGACGACGCGATCGTCCGGGTCCAGGCCAGCGGCATCTGCGGCTCGGATCTCCACATCTACCACGGACGGGTGCAGATCGAGCCCGGGTTCGTGATCGGCCATGAGTTCGTCGGCGAGGTGGTTGCCGCCGGCGACGACGTGACGCGCGTGGCGGTCGGCGACCGGGTCCTGGGCACGTACGGGACCGCCTGCGGCGAGTGCTTCTTCTGCCGTCGCGAGGAGTTCCACAAGTGCGATCAGGCTCGGGTCTTCGGTCACGGGAAGACGCTCGGCGACCTCCAGGGCGCCCAGGCCGAGCTGCTGCTTGTCCCGCACGCGAACCTGACGCTGCGCAAGGTGCCCGACAGCCTCTCTGACGACGTCGCCCTCTTCGCCGGAGACGTGATGGGCACGGCCTACCACGCCGTCGCCTCGCGCCCGCTCGCCGAGGGGGAGACGGTCGCGATCCTCGGCCTGGGGCCGGTCGGCCTCTGCGCCGTGCAGGCGGCGAAGGCGGCCGGCGCCTCCGAGGTGGTGGCGATCGACACCGTGGAGGACCGCCTGCGGATGGCCGGGTCCTTCGGGGCGACTCCGGTGCACCTCACCGAGCAGGACCCGCGCGCCGAGGTCAAGAAGCTGACAGAGGGGCGAGGGGTTGAGCTGGCGGTGGAGGCCGTCGGCCATCCCGAGGCGCTCGACCTGGCGCTGCGTCTCGCTCGTAAGGCCGGCACCGTCTCGGTCACCGGGGTCTACGCGGAGCGGGCCGAGGTGCACATGGGCGTCCTTTGGATCAAGGCGCTCACCCTGACCAGCGGTCACGCCAACGTGATCAAGCATGTCGACCCGGTGCTCGCGCTGCTCTCGGCGGGCGAACTCGACCCGGCGTCGCTGGTCACCCATCACATGAAGCTCGATGAGGCGCCCGACGCCTACCGCGCCTACGACAACCGCGAGGCGCTCAAGATCGTCCTGACGCCCTGAGCGGGTTCGAGATACTCGGCCGGCAGCAGCCCGGCCGGGAAGTCGGTGCCGAACTCGGGGAGGTAGCGCATCGCCAGGGCGGCGGCCGGGCGGCCCTCCGTCGCCGGGCGCAGGTCCTCGACGTTGAGCAGCGCCCTGACCGAACTCGCGACCTGGAAGTCGGCTGCGTTCGGCTGATTGCCACCGATCACCCCGTCGGCGATCAGCCGATCCACATGGTCGATGACCTCCGGGACTTGCGCGGTCGCCCGCTGGATCTGGTCATCGGCGTCAACCTTGTTGGCGAGGTGCCGGGCGGCTGGGGTATTGATCCAGGCCGCGAAGCGCGGGAATGGGATACCGACGTCCTTGGCGATCATCACCTTCGTCTCCGGGCGGTGGACGGACAACCAGCGCACGACCCGTCGCGGCACGTCCTGAAGAACTTGGTCACCCCAGCGCTCCGCCTCCTCAACCTTGAGCCGCTGATCGGGATCGGTGGGGAAAAGCGGCGGTTCGGCCCTCAACTCCTCCAGCGCACGGGAGATCAGCATCGAGCCCTGCACGCGACGGCCGTCGATCTTCATCGCCGGGACCGTCCCGCCGCGGAAGCCGCGGGTGCGCAGCAACGCGGGCCACATCCCCGGCAGCAGCCAGATCGGCTTGTAGTCAAGCCCCTTGAACTCCAGCATCAGCCGGGCGGAGTGCGAGGGGGGAGAGGGTGGCGTCCCGTACAGCTTGATCGCCATGGCTGGAGCCTATTGTGGAAGCGGTGACCAAGAGCCTGAGCGGCAAGCTGCTGATCGCCTCGCCCAGCATGGCGGACTACTTCCACCGGTCGGTGATCCTGGTCGTCGAGCACTCCGAGGAGGGCGCGTTCGGCCTGGTGCTCAACCGGCCCTCCGAGACGACCGTCGGCGAGGCCTCGCCGGAGCTCGCCGAGGTGATCGGCGATGAACACCTGATCCACGTCGGCGGGCCGGTCCAGCCGAACGCCGTTACGGCGGTCGGCGATCACTCGGATCCGACGGCCGCGAGCAAGCTCATCGTGGGCTCCGTCGGCATGGTGGATCTCGACGATCCGCCCGAGCTCCAGCGCCTGCGGGTCTACGTCGGCTACGCGGGCTGGGGCGAGGGCCAGCTCGACGGCGAGCTCGAGCAGGAGGCCTGGATCGTCGAGGACGCGCACCCGGACGATCCCTTCCGGGACGGCGATCTCTGGTCAGCGGTCCTGGCGCGCAAGGGCGGCGAGTTCGTGCTGCTCGCCCGGATGCCCCCCGACCCCTCGGTCAACTAGCCGTCGTCCGCGGCCTCGTAGGCGACTTGGACGTGGTCCCGCGCCACGGCGATGAAGTCTCGATGCTGGGGTGGCTCCCCGTTGCGGCCGGTGATCGTGGCGTCCACCAGCGGGATGAAGTGCACACCCTCCCGGTTGAGCAGGTCCGAGAGCCGGCTGTGGAACCCCTCAGCGGGGAGGGTCACGTCACCCACGATGCTGTAGCGCTCGGTCTCGACCACCACCCGCTCTCGCCTGATCTCGGCGCTCATGAATCAGCTATCGGCCGAGCGGCCGAGAGCTTGAGTGGCAGTCGAAAGCGCTCAGTCAGCTGCAGCACCCGCGCAGACTAGGGTCCCCGGTGATGGCAGCTCTGCACGAGGTCCCGGTCTCCTCGTTCTCGCCGGAGCGTTTCCGGGCGCTGCTTGCGGACCGTTACGAGCAGGTGGACGAGGCGATCGACGTCTCCCGGCGCCTGCTGCACGGCAGGGTCACCTGGCACGTGAACTCGACCGCGAGGGGCGGCGGCGTGGCTGAGCTGCTTCAGTCGCTGCTCGCGTACGCGCGCGGCGCGGGGGCGGATGTGCGCTGGATGACGATCTCCGGGAACCCCGACTTCTTCCGGGTCACGAAGCGCATCCACAACCGCCTGCACGAGTCCGAGGGCGATGGCGGCCCGCTCGGCCCGGCTGAGCGCGAGATCTATGACGCCGCCCTGGCCGAGGCTGGCACCGAGCTCGTCAAGCTGGTCCAGCCGGGCGACATCGTCTACATCCACGACCCCCAACCCGCCGGCCTCGTTCCGCACATCGTCGCGGCCGGAGTCAGGGTCATCTGGCGCTGTCACATCGGCGTCGACAAGCCGGGCGAGCTGGCCCGCGGCGCTTGGGATTTCATGCGGCCGTACATCAGGGACGCCGACGCCTACGTCTTCTCGCGCCGGCGCTTCGTCTGGGAGGGGCTCGACGAGGAGCGGATCTGGATCATCCCGCCGGCCATCGATCCTTTCTCGCCCAAGAACCAGGACCTCGACCCCGAGGCGGTGCGGGCGATCGTCGCGGCGATCGGCCTCGAGGACGCCGATGCTTCCGGCCACCCGCTGTTTCAGCGCTTCGATGGCAGCGAGGCTCGGGTCGGCCGCCGCGCGGAGATGGTTCAGGACGAGCCGGTCCCGGAGAGCGCCCCGCTGATCTGCCAGGTCTCCCGCTGGGATCGGCTCAAGGACCCGGTCGGCGTTCTGCGCTGCTTCGCCGAGTACGCGGAGGCCGACGGCGCCCACCTGCTGCTGGCCGGGCCCTCCGTCGCGGGAGTCAGCGACGACCCCGAGGGGGCGGAGGTGCTGGAGGAGGTCACCGCGCGGCGGGCGGAGCTGCCGGCCGTGAAGCGGGCGCGCGTCCACCTCGCCTCGCTGCCCATGGACGACGTCCAGGAGAACGCCGCGATGGTGAACGCGATCCAGCGGCGCTCCGACGTGATCGTGCAGAAGAGCCTCGCCGAGGGGTTCGGGCTGACGGTCGCGGAGGCGATGTGGAAAGCGCGGCCGGTGGTCGCGAGCCGCATCGGCGGGATTCAGGATCAGATCGAGGACGGCATCTCGGGGGTCCTGATCGACGACCCGACTGATCTCCGGGCGGTGGCCCGCGCGATCGACGGCTTCATCTCAGACCCAGGGCACGCTCGCGAGGTGGGTAGCGCCGCTCGCCAGCGGGTGCTCGAGGACTTCCTCGGGACGCGAAGCCTGATCCAGTACCTGCATCTGATCGAGGGGCTCCTCGGCGCCAAACGCGCACCCTAGTCCGCAGCCCGTCCCTCCTTCCAGCCGCGGAAGGCGACGAGCAGCTCCTCCCGGGCCTCCGGGTCGATGTCCTCCTCCCGCAGCCGCCCGGTCGCCTCGATCATCAGCCGCATCTGCTCGACGTAGGCGGTGCAGTTGTCGCAGCCACTGATGTGGGCTCGGAAGCGGCGACGGTCGCGGCGCGAGAGGCTGCCGTCGAAGTAGGCGGTGACGAGCTCGACCAGCTCCTGGCAGGCCATCTCCCTGGTGAAGAGGCTCATCGTATGCCCCCGACGATCTCGGGATTCAGGTACTCCTCTAGAGCGGCGCGGACCTTCGAGCGAGCCCGGTGGAGCAGCACGCGCTGGTTGCCGTCGGTGATTCCCAGCACGTCGGAGACCTCCATCGGCTCCCAGCCATCGACGTCGCGGAGCAGAATCACCTCGCGCTGTGCCTCGGGGAGCATGTCGATTGCCATCGCGATCACGCCGAGCGTCTCGCGCTCGAGCAGCCGCTCCTGGGGCCAGCCCACCGGCGGCGCCGCCCAGGCGCCAGGGTGCGGCGAGTCCGGACCGAGGAAGCGGTCAGGGTCTACGGCTGGCTCGTCCGCTTCCGTGTTCCCGCCCGCGAGCGACGAGAAGGGGACCATGCGGCCGTCGCGCGCGCCGCGCGTCTTTGCCCGGTTGGTGAGGATGCGGAAGAGCCAGGTCTTCAGGCTCGAGCGGCCCTCGAAGCGGTCGATCCCGTTGAGCACGGCCAGCCAGGTCTCCTGGACGACCTCCTCCGCCGTCGCGCGATCGCGGACGTACATCTGGGCGACCCGCAGCATCATCGCGCCGTAGCGGTCGATCAGTTCCGCGAAGGCGCTCTCGTCGCCGTCGCGGAGTCGCTGAACCAGTTCATGGTCCTCAGTCATCCGGCGGGCTGGACGGTTACAGGTTCGCCGGCGCGCTGCCGGCTTAGGCCGTCTTCAGCTCGGGCGGAGATCCTCGTCTCATGGATGGCGCTGGCGAGGGCGGCCCGGTGCGCCTGGCGATTCTGCTCGGGTCGCTCGCCGCCCTGCTCGTCCTGGCGCTGCACACGATCGGGGGGGCCGCATCGGCCAGCCGTCGGCCGGCGACGGCCCGGGTCCCCGGCAAGATCGTCGCCCTCGCCGCCCGGCGGAGCCTTCCGCTGAGCGTCCGCCGCCAGCTGGCCGCGCCGCGCGCGCCGGAGGTGGCGACCGTGCCGACCTCCACAGCCACGTATCTGCTCGGTGGGACACGGCGCGGATCGAAGGGTCACGGGGTGCCGGTGGCGTCGGTGCTCAGGCGGGTCGGCGGGGGGCGGCCGACACGCGTGGCAAAGCTGCCGGTCGCCGTCATGGACGCGGCCGGCGCCGCGGTCGGCGACCGGGTCTACGCCCTCGGCGGCCGGCTGGCGAGCGGCAGGCCGAGCGACCTGATCCAGGAGTACGACGTGGCGACGGAGCGGGCGGTGATCGCGGGTCGACTTCCGCAGCCGGTGACGGATGGCGCGGCGCTCACCCTCGACGACTTCGTGTATCTGGTTGGCGGCCTCGTGAAGGGCTCGCCCGCCCGCGAGATCGTTCGCTTCGATCCCTGGCGAGGGACGGCCGTCCTCGCGGGCCGTCTACCTGTTCCGGCGAGCGGCGGGGTGGGAATCGCTTCCCGCAGCCGCCGCGGCTATCTGGTCGGCGCGACCGTGCCCAGAGCGCCCCCGTTGACCTTCGAGATCACCCTGCGGCCGGGCGCGGGCCACTAGTCCGGAAATCGCGTTCGGAGGAGTGGGCGCGGCTGGGATCGAACCAGCGACCTCTCCCGTGTGAGGGGAGCGCTCTCCCGCTGAGCTACGCGCCCGGGGCTGGCCGATGATACGCGCGGTCGGCTTGGAAGCGGTGCTCAGGCGGTGGCCTGCGGGGCGGGCGTCTCGCCTTCCATCTCGGGGTCGCCCTCGACCTTCAGGTCGGGCAGCGCCCGGTCGAGCCAGCGCGGCAGATACCAGTTCCGCTCCCCGGTGAGCTCCAGGATCCCGGGCATGATCAACAGCACGACGAGGGCGTCGATGGCGACCGAGACCGCCAGCCCGATGCCGAACTGCTTGACGACCGGGTCGCCGTTGAGCACGAAGCTGAAGAAGACGGCGAACATGATCGTCGCCGCGGCGGCGATCACGCGCCCGGCGTTCACCAACCCGGCTCTCACCGCCTCGCTGTTGTCCGCGCCGCCCTGATGCCGTTCAGTGACGCGGGAGACCAGGAACACCTGATAGTCCATCGAGAGGCCGAAGAGGATCGCGAACATCATCAGCGGCACGTAGCTGACCACCGGCATCTCGTGGTCCACGCCGATCAACGACAGCGCGAACCCCTTCTCGAAGACCGCGGTCAGGAC
>DATDJZ010000110.1:0-4052 GCA_036520315.1 Solirubrobacterales bacterium
CTCGACTGGGTCGCCCTCGGCTTCGGCTCATCCCGCGGCAAGGTGCGCATGGAGACGCGTCTCGCTGGCAAGGGCTCGAGCGCCCGGGTGACCGGCGCCTATGCGGGCAACGGCAGCCAGCACCTCGACTTCGACACTACCCAGGAGCACGCCGCTCCGCACACCACCTCCGACCTGTCCTTCCGCGGGGTTCTCGAGGAGTCGGCCACCGCCGTCTGGCGGGGAATGATCCGGGTCGACCCGGGCGCCCAGCAGACCGACGCCTTCCAGGAGAGCCGCAACCTGCTGCTCTCGAAGTCGGCACACGCCGACGCGATCCCCGGCCTCGAGATCGAGGCCAACGACGTGCGCTGCACCCACGCTGCCGCCGTCGCCCAGATCGACCCCGAGCAGCTCCACTACCTGCGCTCTCACGGCCTCCCGGTGGAGGAGGCCAAGCGGCTGGTGATCGAGGGCTTCCTCGAGGCGCTGGTCGAGCGGCTCGACCCCGGCCCGGTGCGGGCGGCGGTCTCGGTGGCTCTGGAGCGCCGCCTGGGTGAGATCCTGGGCGAGCGCCAGGTTCAGCCCGCCTAGGCGCGGGTTCGCTCACTTAGTGCTGTAAGGCACGATCTCCCGCGTAAACGTCCGAGCGGGCGGGAATCCTCCTGCGTGCAGCCTGTGGCTGCAAATAAGATCAGTTCTCATTATCATTACCGAGCCGAGCCGCTCACCGACACCGGGAAGCGGGCGGACGAGAGGAGATTCACGAAATGCCGATCGAGTTCTACGACGTCAAGAAGCGCGAGAAGGTTCAGATTCCCGAGTCCGAGGTCACCAAGACCACCTATGAGCGCCAGGGCAAGGACGGCAGCACCCAGGTCCGCTACGCGTTCAAGGCCGTCAACGAGGGGACGAAGCTGACGAAGTTCGCCAGCAAGGAGGACTGGGACGCGCTGGACGCACCCGTGGATTAACGCCAGGGGCAGCTCGGAAAGGACAGATTGCTCGACCCATTCCAGCTGCCCTTCGTACAACGCGGCCTGATCGAAGTCCTGATCCTGGCGCTCGGCGCCGGAGTCCTCGGGACCTGGATCGTCCTGCGCGGCCTCGCGTTCTTCTCCCATGCGGTGGGAACCGCGGCCTTTCCCGGCCTCGTGCTGGCCGATGGCCTCGGCTTTGCCGCCCCCCTGGGAGCGTTCGGCGTGGCCGTGTTGTTCTCGATCGCGATCTGGGCGCTGTCGCGGCGCCGCGGCGCGGCCTACGACAGCCTGACCGCGCTCGTCCTTGTCGGGTGCCTGGCGGCCGGGGTGATCCTGGCGAGCGACGTTTTCCACTCCGGCTCGAACGTCGAGCAGCTCCTCTTCGGCAGCCTGCTGCTCACCGACGGCGCCGACATCAGGCTGGCGATCTTTGCGACCGCCGTCGTGCTGGTGGCGAGCCTGGTTCTCGGCCGCCGCTGGCTAGCCGGCGGATTTGACGAGCTGGACGACCCGGCTTCCGGCGGGCACGGGGGCTGGCTGGAACTCCTGCTGCTCTTCCTGATCGCGCTGGCGACCACAGCGGCGCTGACGATCATCGGAGCGCTCCTGGTCGCCGCCCTCTTCGTCGCCCCAGCAGCGACGGTGCGGCTGTTCGCGAATCGGATGACCTCCTGGCAGGTCTGGAGCGTGTTGCTCGCCGCGGCGGAGGGCACCGCCGGGCTCTGGCTGTCTGTCAAGACCAACGCTCCGCCGGGCGCCACGATCGCAACGCTGAGTGGAGTCGTCTTCGCCCTGGCGGGGATCACCCGCGTGATCGGCGCACGCGCACGCGGCTTGGCGCTCGCGGGTGCGCTCGTCGGGGCCATGCTGATCGCGGGCTGCGGCGGGTCGGGCGCGGACTCGGGAAGGGTGTCGGTGGTCGCGACGACCACGCAGATCGGTGACTTCGTCCGCCAGGTCGGGGGAAACGCCGTTGACGTCCACCAGATTCTCGCCCCCAACACCGACCCGCACGATTACGAACCGCGACCAGACGACGTCACCACCACGGCCGACGCCAAGCTCGTCTTCGAGAATGGCGACGAGCTCGACGCCTGGATGGGCAAGGTGGTAGACGACTCCGGGAGCGATGCGAAGATCGTCGACCTCGGGGCCAGCGTCCCGGTGAAGCTGCCCGGCGAATCGAGCGGCCCCGAGGCCTCGCAGTACGACCCCCACTGGTGGCACGACCCGCGCAACGCCGAGGAGACCGTCCGCCAGATCGCTACGCAGCTCTCCGCGGTCGAACCGAAGGACAAGGCAACCTTCACGGCCAACGCGGCTGCCTACGAGGCGGAGCTGAAGACCCTGGACGCAGGGATCGCGCATTGCGTTGACTCGGTTCCGGCCGCCGACCGCAAGCTGGTCACAGACCACGACGCCTTCGGCTACTTCGCCGACCGCTATGGGATTCAGGTCATCGGCGCCGTCATCCCCTCCCAGACGACCCAGGCGCAGCCCAACGCCCAGGACCTCAGCAACCTCGCGGACATCGTTCGCTCAGAGCACGTCAAGGCGATCTTCCCCGAGAGCTCGCTGAGCCCGAAGCTCGCGGAGTCCATCGCGTCCCAGACTGGCGCGCAGGTGGGGCAGGACCTTTACGGCGACACGCTCGGTCCCGACGGCTCGAGCGGAGACACATACCTCAAGATGGAAACGGCGAACGCGAATTCGATGATCGCGGGCTTCACGGGCGAGCCGAGCCGATGCGAGATCGCGTTCGCAACGCAGGTTGAGCCAAAGCAGTGAGCCCAGGCGTCCAGGCAAGAACGCACGAACTGGCAGCCGGCTACGGCCGCCTCCCCGCGATCGAGGAGATCACCTTCGAGGTCGACTCCGGACAGCGCGTCGCTCTCCTCGGCCCCAACGGCGGCGGCAAGACGACCCTCCTGCGGGTGCTGCTCGGGGAGTTGCGGCCGATGCGCGGGTCCGTCGAGGTCCGCGGCCGGGCCGCGACGGTGCCGCAGACCGAGCGGTCGCGCCTTGACTTCCCGGTGTCGGCGCTCGACGTCGCTCTGATGGGGGTCCTTCCCCGACTGCCGTGGTGGAAGCGGCCCGGGCACGCCGACCGCGAGGCCGCCCGAGATGCGCTGGAGCGGGTTGGGGTAGCGGTCCGAGCCGACGACACCTTCGGCGATCTCTCCGGCGGCCAGCGTCAGCGGGTCTTGATCGCGCGCGGGCTGGTGCAGGACGCCGAGCTGCTCCTCCTGGACGAGCCCTTTTCGGGACTCGACGTCCCCGCGGCGCGGAGCCTCGAGTCGCTGATCGCGGAGCTGGCCGGCGACGGTCGCGGCGTGGTGATCGCAACACATGACCTCCGACAGGCGAAGCGCTGGGACTCGGTGCTCTGCCTCAACCACCGCCAGATCGCGTTCGGCAGGCCGGACGAGGTGCTCGATCGCGACGTGCTCGAGGCGACCTACGCCGGTGCGATCGTCGAGATCCCGGGCAGCGACCACGTCGGGGTGCTCCCCGCCCACCACCACTGATGATCGACTTCGTTACAGACCCGCTGGGCCAGGAGTTCATCCGTCGCGCCCTACTCGAGGTCGGCCTGATCTCGCTGGCAGGTGGCGCGCTCGGCTGCTGGGTCGTCTTCTACGGCGTCTCCTATGCGGCGGAGTCACTCTCCCATGCCCTCTTCCCCGGCCTGGTGGTGGCTGCCCTGGCCGGGATTCCGCTGCTCGCGGGTGGAATCCCCGGCATCGCGGTCGCGGCCGTCGCCATCGCCCTGATCGCCCGTGTTCCCGGAATCGGCCGGGACACTGCAGTGGCCGTGGTGGTCACCGCGTTCTTCGGGCTCGGCGCTCTTCTCGCCCTCTCCCCCGACTCGCCTCCCGGGATTCAGAGCCTGCTTTTCGGCGACATCCTGGCGCCGTCCGACTCCGACCTGCTGCTCTCGGCGATCCTGGCCACGGCGGTGCTGATCAGCCTGGTGGCGCTCCACTGGCGGCTGCTCGCGGTGGCGTTCGACCGGACGACGGCCCGTTCGGTCGGCGCCTCCCCCGCCCTCGCCGACGCCGCGGTGCTGGTGCTGCTGGCGGCCGCGGTGCT
>DATDJZ010000111.1:0-2506 GCA_036520315.1 Solirubrobacterales bacterium
GACCCGACTCCGGTCAGCCGCATGCACATCGCGGGCGTGATCCCGGTGTAGGCGTAGAAGAACGAGGTCCGAGCGTTCAACGTCCGGGCGCCGGTCGTCGGCAGCGGCTCGATTCCGTCCTTGGTGACGAGCGGTGGCGGAGTCTCGAAGCCGGATCCGCCCACCCAGAGCGGGAGTCCCCACGCCGATCCGTCGTAGTACGCGAACCCCTCGGATTCACGTGCGTCGAAGACGAGGGTCCGGGAGGCCGCGCTGCCGACGGCGGCCGCATCCTCGAGGATCCCCCGCATCCGCTCGTCCGGCTTGAACGGCTTGCCCTTGACGATCCCGATCGCGGCCAGATCCCCCATCAGCTCGATGTTGGAGTTGCTGTCCGCGGGCTCGTCCTGGACCAGCTCGTTCAGCATCTCGAAGAAGCCGAAGTCGCTCGGCGGGATCGTGTTGAACGCCTTCCCGCTTCCCTCGACGAACTTCGTCTCGGGAATCTCAGCCGGCATCAGGTTGGGCTGCCCATTCGGCTTCAGGTTGGGCTGCACGTGGCCCTCGAGCAGCGTCCCGATGGGCGTCCCCCAGCCGCCCTGGGCATACGGGTAGATCTTGAGCGTGCGCTTGATCAGCTCGACGG
This sequence comes from Solirubrobacterales bacterium, assembly GCA_036520315.1. GTDB lineage: Bacteria > Actinomycetota > Thermoleophilia > Solirubrobacterales > 70-9 > DASUPK01. Next base: position 626 of record DATDJZ010000111.1, read on the forward strand.
TCGGAGCGGGGTCCTGGCCCGGGTTCTCGTTGATGAACGACCGCCCGAGCACGAGTGCCCTCGTGGTGCGCGAGTGCCGGACGTAGAGGCCGCTGTCCGGCAAGGAGCCGTCGTAGCCCGGGGGGACGAGGAGGAGACGGCTGCCCTCGCCGCGATCGTAGCCCGGGAGGCCGAAGTCGACAATCCACTGAAACCACATGTCGTCGATCAGCGCGAGCGCCAGCGGAGGCGTCTCGAGCACCATCGGTCCCGAGGCGAGATCGATGAAGCTGAGGAAGTAGACCGTGTCGGCGTTCGCGGTCAGGAACAGCGACTCCGACCCCATCAACTCCGAGAAGATCAGGACCGCGTTGTCCTCCACTCCCGCCTCGTGGAAGCCCTTGCGTATCGCCTGCGTTGAGGCTCCAGGAAAGCCGTTAAGGTATGCGTTCAGCCCGTGTACGAAGTCGAGTTGGTCGTACGCGGCCTCAGCCGTTTGGGCGCTCGGCACGCCGTCGGTGAACTCGAGGGTCCCGAGTCGGCTCTCGAGCCGCTCAGGCGCTGAGATCGACGCGAGGGTTTCCGCGGTCACTCCGTCCTTGCCGGTGACGGTCATATCGCACGCTCCTTCAATGTGTTTGTGAATGATGGGGTCAGGCGTAGCCCTGCTTGCGGAGGTACCGCAGCGTGAAGAACCCGAAGATCGGGGGAAGCAAGAAGGTGACCCGGCGGAACGCGAGCACGGCGGCGAGCGCGGGCGTCGCCGGGATGCCGAAGGTGGTGAGCCCCGCCACCACCATGCAGGTAGTCGAGGTGGTCACGCAGCGTCGCCGCCGTCTCGGCCGTCGGGTAGCCGTCGGTGAACTCCAGCGCCCCGATCCCGGTCTCCACCCTTGAGGGGGTGGTGGTCGCTTGGGGCACAGGCGTCGTGGTCGCATCGTTGGCGGCCATCGCGGCCTCCTCCAGCTAGGCGCTTGCCAAGGAAATCGGAGTGAGGACCCACACCAGGACGACCTGGCGCAGGCGTGGATCATCCCGCTCTGTGGCGGCTGCCGGTGGCCCGCGCACCTCCTCGGAAGGTGGTGGCGCAGGGGCCACCACCGGCCCGAGCGCCCGCTCGCGGCTGTCTACGGGAGCAGCGACCTCGACCCGTGCGCCACCCTCGGCCGCCAGCGCCACGATCACCGGGTCGCTCCCCAGCCGCTTGACTTCCCCGGGCTCGGCCGCCCGGACCGCATCGCCAAGCCCGTCCACCGCGACCAGCTCGTTTCGAAACAGCGCCGGCGCCTTGGTCCAGACGAGCACGTCGCGGACCCAGCGGCCATAACCATGCTGGTGACCGCGGTCATGGCTTGTTCTCGTACTGCTCGGCGGCGGTGTCGATGGTCAACCCGGAGCCGAAGTGGGGCCCCCCGCCGACGTTGTAGACCCCGGCGATCCGCTTGGGGTAGGAACCGGCGGCGATGATCGCCTCCGACCAGGCATCCAGGTGCTCCAGCAGCTCCTCCAAGTCCTCGCCAAGGGCCTCCAGCACCGGTCGTTCCAGCTCGTCGGTGCGGACCTCGACCTCCTCCCGGAACGCCCGACCCGCATCAGTCAGCTGCTCGCCGTCGCCCATCAGCCCACGACGGGTGAGCCGGTCGAAGCCGGCGTCCATGTCGGCGTCGCTCCAGCCCCGCGACGGGGTGTAGGAGCGGGCCGGGACCCCCCACCACTGCTCGGTCAACAACAAGATCTCCACCGCGTCGGCCCCACCGACCGCCCAGGAGATGACGTGGCTGTCGCCGCGGTGCTCGCGCACCAGGTCCGCGGCCCGCCACATGGCCCCCAGCGGATGGCCGGGGAACCCCAGCGAGCGCAGCCCCCCATAGATCGGGTGGCCCGCCCACGGCGCCGCGTCGG
>DATDJZ010000112.1:0-23991 GCA_036520315.1 Solirubrobacterales bacterium
CTATGCGGGTCGAGAGGCACCGCTACCGGGATTCGAACCCGGGTTTCCGGACTGAGAATCCGGCGTCCTAGTCCCCTAGACGATAGCGGCGTGTAGGTGACCGGCTCGTGAGTGTAGCCAGGGCCGGGCTAAGCTTCGCGAGCCCGCGGCTGTGGCGGAACTGGTAGACGCGCAGGCTTCAGGTGCCTGTGTCCTTCGGGACGTGGAGGTTCGACTCCTCTCAGCCGCATCCCCCGGACTGTCCCGCCCAAGGCCGCCAGTGACCGCCTAGAAGGGGACAGTCAACTCAGTCCCGCCGTTCGTCAGTGATTCGACCGGCTCGGGACGGCCGAGCGCGTACCCCTGCGCCTCGTCGATGGCGAGGTCCTGGAGCTGCTGGAGCGTGACCAGGTCCTCGACGCCCTGGGCGACCACCCTCTGGCCGCTGGCGTGCGCCTTGGCGGTCGCGTTTCGAGCCTTCCGCCGGCGTCGGCCGTCTGCGAGACCGCTGACGAAGCGCCCGCCCAGCTTCACGTAGTCGATCGGCAGTTCCTTGAGCAACACCGCTCCACGTCCGCCCTGGACGAATCCATCGAGCGCGATCCGGCAACCGAGCTCGTGGACACCCCGGACGAATTCCCCACTCGCTAGGCCGCGCCTGAGCTGCCGCTCCGCCAGCTCCAGCACGATTTCCTCGGGAGCCACTCCCGTCTCCCCGGTCCTCCGCCGGATCAGCTCGAGCAACTCGTCGTCGGCGGAGCGCACGCTCAGATTGACGGCAACCGGATGCCCGCTCGCCGCGATCTCGATCGCCCGCCCCACGACCCAGTGGTCGATCTCCCGGATCGATCCGAGCTCCTCCGCGGCGAGCACGAACTCAGCGGCGGGAATCAGTCCCTCCTCATCCACCATCCGCAGGAACAGCTCGTGGCGCAGCGCCTCCCCACTGGCGACGTCGACGATCCGCTGCGCGTGCAGGACGAAGAGGTCCCCCTTCAGGGCCTCTCCGATCCTGCGCGACCAATCGTTCTCGCGCGCCCCTGCGCCTTTCCCCTCTCTCCCTGGCCCCGTGGCGCTCACGTCGGCCATGCCGAAGGATCACCGCACGTCCGTCACCCGCACAACGTGACGAAGTACTGGAAGGCCTGCGTGAGAACTACGGAGCCGGCCCACAGAGCCGCTCACCGGCACCGGTTCGGCCCAGGTACCGGAGCGCGGACCGCGCCGCGTTGTACCCCCCCATCCCATGCGCCCCGGCCCCCGGCGGTGTGGCGGCGGAGCAGATGTATAGACCCGGTGCACCGGTGCTATACGGATCGAGCGCAAACCTCGGCCTGAACAGGACCTGCAGCGGCGTGTTCGCGCCGGTGATGATGTCGCCGCCGACGTAGTTGGCGTTGTAGGCGACCAGGTCGGCGGGGCCGCGCGCGCTGCTCGCCACGATCCGCTCCCGGAAGCCCGGCGCGAACCGCTCGATCTGGCCCAGGATGGCGTCGCTCGCATCGCCGGCGTAGCCGCTCGGCACGTGCCCATACAGCCAGAGCGGGTGCAGGTCCCCCTCCGAGCGCTCCGGGTCGGCCAGATACTGCTGGCCGACCAGCACATAGGGGCGCTCCGGCATCGAGCCCCGGTTGGTCGTCTGCTCTGCCAGCACGATCTCCTCGAACGACCCGATCGCGTGCACCGTCCCGGCCCGCCGGCAGGCCTCATTCGTCCACGGCACCCCACCCTCTACGGCCAGGTCCAGCTTGAACGCCCCCGGTCCGTGGCGGTAGCGCCGGTAGGCCCGCGTGACGCGCCCGGGCAACCTGTCTCCCGCGATCTCCGCAACCGACCGTGGCGCCAGGTCGAACACGACCACATCCACCCCGCTCACCTCGGCCATGTCCGCCACGCGCCGCCCGGTCTCGATGCGTCCGCCGTGCGCCTCCAGATCCGAGGCGAGAGCGTCGGTGATCGCCCGGGAGCCACCCTTCGCCACCGGCCAGCCGAACGCGTGGCAGGCGCTGATCAGCGCGCAGCCCACCGACGAGCTCATCGGACGATTGAGCGGGCTGAACGCGTGAGCCGCGACCCCGCCGAACAGCGCCCTCGCCTCGGGCGAGCTCCAGGAGCGGGCGAGCACCGTCGCCGGCGCGGCGGCGGGCAAGCCGAAGCGCACCAGCCGCAGCGGATGCCGTGGCACGTGCACCACCGGTTTCATGATGTCCTCGAGCAGCTCCTCGAAGTGGGCGGAGGGGGACCCGAAGACCCGCCGCCAAGCCGCGCCATCCTCTCCCAACCCCTCCGCCGTCTCGTCGATCGAGCGCACCAGCACGCCCGCGCTCCCGTCGTCCAGTGGATGCGCCAGGTCGATCTCGGGCCAGAGCCACTCGAGCCCGTGTCGTTCCAGGTCCAGGGACCTGAGGAACGGCGAACCGACCGCCATCGGGTGCGTCGCCGAGCAGTCGTCGTGGAGCAGCCCCGGTGCCGTCAGCTCACTGGTCCGCGTGCCGCCGCCGATCCGCTCGGCGGCCTCGAGCACTGTCACCTTGACGCCGGTGCGGGCCAGCTCAACGGCACAGGCGAGCCCGTTGGGCCCCGAGCCGACGACGATCGCTTCGCTCAACGACTCGGCGAGTATCCGGGTGCCTTGGAGCCGCCGACGGGCACCGGCTCGCCCCGGCTGACCGCGCCACCCTCGACGACCACCGGGAAGTCGAAGGACTCATCGAGCCACGGCTGCGTGGTCACCATGTCCTTGACGGCGACGGTGCCCTGCTTCAGCAGGCCGTCCACGGGGTCCCAGATCTCGTAGTGCTGACGGCCCCGGCCGCGCATCGTCGGCTCGGACTCCAGATAGATCAACCGCACGTCCCCGGCCCCGAAGCCGCAGCGCTGCTGAACGGCTTCCAGCAGCTGGGCGCCATGGAAGTGGGCGTCGCCGAAGTTCCAGCCGTTGACGACGTTCGAGACCAGCTCGCCCTCGCGCACGTCGTACCGCTCAACGTCATCGACGGCGTGCGGGAGCAGCGCGTTCAGGGCCCGCCCGTGTGAGTGCATCGCCCTGAAGGCGAGCCCCCTGTTCAGCAGGTAGAGCGCCGTCTCTCGGTCGTAGATGTCACCGACCTGCTCGACGATCGTCCGCGCCGGCTTCTTGATGTGCGTGTCGAGCCTGGCCTCCGCCCCGCTCTCCCGGCGGAAAAGCCAGGCAGTGGTCGACCAGTTGCCCGCGTAGTAGCGCATCGACGGCAGGAAGGAGATCTTGTCCGGGAAGTTCCCGCCGAGCAGCGGCAGAAGCAGGCACGGAATCGCCAGTACGGCGATCAGCAGCGGGTCACCGATGGTCGAGAGCGGGGTGTCACCGTAGTGTCCGAAGAGGAAGAGGATCCCGAAGATCATGAACAGGTTCCACTCCAGGGGAACGGCGAGCGGGAACATCGAGGTGATGTTGAGGTGGAAGAGGATCATCCCGACGATCGCGATCGTCCGGATCGTAGGGTTGTCCTGGAACACCAGCAGCGCCGGCCAGAGGAACTCCTGGACGGTGCCTAAGTGCGCGATCCCGCCCGCCAGCCGCGAGGGCATCATGTCCTCCGGGTAGTCGCGCCAGAGCCGCCTCTTCACCGCCCTGGGGACCAGGGGGGCGTTGCTCATCATCGTCGAGACAACGAAGGGGAAGTGGCTGTTCAGCTTGGAGGAGGCTGCACCCCACCAGATGAAGAGGAAGACGAACTGCCACGCGACCACCCAGTGCTCGATCGGGAACAGCCCGACCACCAGCATCGTCGCGTAGATCTCCGGCCGGGCGCCCAGGAACGAGACCTTGTCGCGCAGCCCGAGCAGGCCCAGCAGGCCGAGCAGCACCGCGATCCCCGCCGGCGGCAGCTTGCCGGCGAAGTCACCCGAGCGGTCGATGCCGGAGGCGGCGAGCAGGAAAACGCCGGCGGCGAGCACCCCCGCGTAGAGCGCGACGTCGACCCAGGTGCGCGTCGTGCCCCTCGTGAACGGGATCCGCTCCGGCCACGGCGGCAGCCGCACGGTCCCGGGCCGCAGCCAATAGAGCACCCCGCCGATCGGCGGCGAGAAGCGGAAGCTCAGCGGCATCGATCCGGCGCCGAGCCCGAGGATCTCCCAGAGCAACAGCCAGACCGCGAGCTTCTCGAACACGATCGGCTGGGTCCACCAGTCGCTGAGATCGAAGGGCGACCCCAGCCCCGGCGTCAGCGAGATCACGAACAGCGCCCCGACGCAGAAGAGGACCAGCTTGAGGGCGTAGGCCAGGTAGACGAAGGTGGGCGATCCGAATCCGTTCCCGCCCCAATCCTGAACCAGCGGCTTCAGCCGCCTCAGGTGCGGCTTTGCCTTCCACTCCTCCAGGTCGAAGGGAGGCGGTGAGGGCTCTAGGAATCCCATCGCCGGTCCCGCCGAACCCTATTCGGTTCCCAGGGGGAGCTCCAGCGGCCGTCCGTGTGCTCGGCCCGTCAGCTAGGGTCGCCGCCAGCAGGAGGAGCGACGGTGGGAACCCGGAGAGCGCAGAGATCGGCCCTGCTCAGAGCCGCCATCGCGGCGGCCGCGATCATCGCCTGCCCAACGGGTGCGTCGGCGAGGGTGGCGATCGACAAGGGGCGGATCGTGGTCGCAGGCAGCGCGGCGACCGCCGTGATCAATCGCTCTCCGTTCAGCCTGCGGATCGAGAACCGCAGCGGCCGCTCCGTGCTGCGCGAGGTCGCGGGACCGAGCTCGCTGAGCATGGGACCGGCGGACGATCCGATCGCACCGGGCTTCGACAGCCGGGCCGTCCCGACGCTCTACGCCCCGCTCAGCTTCCTGGTGGGGTCCGAAGCGATCCAGCAGTACGAGGGGGGCCTCTGGGGCGGCAACCTGAACTCCGGGCAGCGCTCCGGAACCCAATACGCGGCCCGAGCCGTGCGGCGCGCCAAGCGGGTCGGCAACGGGGTCCGGATGGTGCTGGCCACCACCGACCCGAGCGATCGCCGGCTGCTCGTCCGCGTGGCCCCGCTCGGTTGCTGCGCCATCAGGGTGAACGTCCGCCCGCACCCGAGCTCCGGCGTCGCCACCATCGGCGATTCGTTCGCCTCCGGCCGCGGCGAGGGATTCTTCGGGTTCGGCGGTCGGCACAACGCACTCGACCAGCACGGCAACACCCTCTCGAGCTTCATCCAGGAGGAGAACGTCGACGGCCTGACCGGAATCGGGCAGGGAGGCGGCGGCACATCCCTCTACCCGAACGGGCCGGCCGCGGCCTACTACCCGCAGCCGCAGTTCATCTCCTCGCGCGGCTACGGGTTCCTGCTCGACCAGCCGGAGCTCGCCCGCTTCCAGCTCGCTGACCAGAACCCCTCGGCGTGGAACGTCACCGCCTCGGCAGGTCAGCTCCGCTACGTCGTCGCTCCGGGGAAGGGCCCGCGGGCGATTCGCACCCTGACCGCGATCACCGGGCGCCAGCCCGTCCCGCCCGGCTGGGGGCTCGGGCCGATGCTCGACCGCCTGGTCAAGAACTTCGGCGAGACCGACGAGGACTACCAGTCGAACGTGCAGGCCGACCTCGACAACATCGCCCGCTACCGGCTTCCCCTGAAGGCCTACCGGATCGAGGGCTGGGGGTTTCCGGGCGGCAACGACGGCCTCGCGCTGCACACCTACACGAGCCCCGCCGAGCAGGCCCAGGTGATCGCCACCCTGCGGGCGCGGGGTATTCACCCGCTCGTCTACCTCCGCCCGTGGGTGACGCCCGAATCGGCCGCGGCCGCCAACGGCTGGGTCGCCACCCACGCCGACGGGACCCCCTATCTGACCTCCGGCACGGCCGGCCAGAGCATCGCCCTGCTCGACTTCACCGACCCCGGCGCCGTGCGCTTCTGGGAGCGCGAGGTCGCCAAGGCGCTCAACCTGGGCGCGGACGGCTTCATGCAGGACTTCGGCGAGGAGGTCCTGTTCGGCATGCACTTCCACAACGGGGAGAACGGGACCTCGATGCACAACCGCTACCTCGTCCTCTACGCGAAGGCGACCCGCGGAGCCATCAACCGCTTCGAGCGCAAGCATCCCAAACGACACATCTGGTTCTTCACCCGCGCCGGCTACAGCGGCCGGCCTGGTTCGGCGGCGCACGAGAACGCGAACTTCCCCGGCGACGAGACCACCGACTGGACCCACTCCTCCGGACTCGCCTCCTCGACGCCGGACATGCTGAACCGGGCCGTCGGGGGCGCCTACGGATTCGGCACGGACATCGGGGGCTACTTCGACCTGACCACGCCTCCCACCACCAAGGAGCTCTTCCTGCGCTGGGCGGAGTGGGCCGCCCTCAGCCCGGTCTTCCGGCTGCACGGCGCGGGCCCGACCGGCACCCATACGCCGTGGAGCTTCGACGCCGAGACCGTGCAGGTCTACAACGGGCTCTCCAAGCTCCACCTGAAGGCGGTGCCCCTGATCCTCCGCCTCTGGAAGAAGGCCGCGCGCACCGGCGTCCCCCCCACACGCCCCCTCTGGCTGGCCTACCCAGATGACCGGACCGCCCGCTCTCAGGACCAGGAATGGCTGCTCGGTCCCGACCTGCTGGTCGCCCCGGTTGTGGAGCAGGGGGCGAGCTCGCGGAGCGTCTACTTCCCGAGAGGCTGCTGGAGGGATCCCGTGGGGGGCCGGCGCTACCGGGGACCGCGGTCCGCCGTCGTCCCAGCTCCGGTCAACGAGCTGCCCCGCTTCTTCCGCTGCGGGACGCACCCGCTGGGCAATCACCGCCGGAGCCGCTGAGGCGGCCCGCAACTTCGCGTCCTACCTCTCGTTATTGTCGATTGATGCGCATCGGGAAGGCCAGGGCCGGTGTCTTGGCGGCAGGGATCGCGTGTCTCGCCGCGCTCGCGCTGCTCGTCAGCGGAGAGTCTCACGCCGCCAGCAGCAAGCCCAACATCATCATGTTCACCACCGACGACCAGACGGTGCGTGACCTCGTCGCGATGCCCAAGACCCAGGCGCTGCTCGGCGCCCAGGGCGCGAACTTCCTCCACTCCTACGTCTCGATGTCGCTCTGCTGTCCCTCGCGCATCACGGTCCAGACCGGCGAGTACGCGCACAACCACCACGTGATGGGGAACACCCCGCCGCAGGGTGGCTACAGCGTCTTCGACGACAAGAACGACCTGCCGGTCTGGTTGCAGCAGGCGGGCTACCGGACGATTCACATCGGCAAGATGCCGAACGGGTTCGGGACCGAGACGAATGAGACGTATGTCCCGCCGGGCTGGGGACCCTTCAACGGAGGCGCCGGGCCGGGCGAGTTCTACGGATTCATCAAGCCGGCCTCCGCCTACTTCGGCTTCGACCTCGACGAGAACGGCGTGCTCAGCCAGTACCCGCCCGACGCCTACCAGACCGACACCTACGCGGACCTCGCGACCCAGCGAATCGACGCCCACTTCGCCGATCACGCCAACGACCCCCTCTACATGCAGGTCCAGTTCTTCGCGCCGCACGACCCGGCCGACCCCGCGCCCCGGCACGTCGGGGCCTTCGCCTCGTCCCCTCTGCCGATCGACGCGAGCTTCAACGAGAAGAACGTCAAGGACAAGCCGGGCTGGATCAGGAAGATCAGCCGATTCGGCCCCGGGCTGATCGCGAAGATCCAGACCCGCTATCAGCACCGGCTCGAGACGCTCCTCTCGGTGGACGACGCGATCGAGCGGATCGTCAACGACCTCAACGCCAGGGGCGTGCTCGGCAACACCTACATCATCTTCACCTCCGACAACGGCTTCATGCAGGGCCAGCATCGCCTGCATCAGGGCAAGTTCGCCCCCTACGAGCCCTCGATCCAGGTCCCACTGCTGATGCGCGGCCCGGGCATCCCGCCAGGCAGCCAGCCGCGAGCGCTGGTCTGGAACGGCGACATCACCTCGACCATCCTGAAGATCGCCGACGCCCGGCCCGAGCTGCCCCAGGACGGGCGGTCGCTGCTCCCCTACGCCCGCGACCCCAACCTCAAGTCGACCCGGCCGATCCTGATCGAAACCGGGCCGCCCGGGGCGACGAACGAGCCGGGCACGCCGGTGAGCGCCGCGAGCGGCAGGCGCGTCCACTTCAGCAAGTACGTGAAGAACCTGGACCAGGACCACACCGCCCAGATCGCGCGCGCGATCGTCGCGCCGCGCTACCGCGCGATCCGGACCGGTCGCTACCTGCTCGTCAAGTACTCCGACGAGAGCCGGGAGCTCTACGACCTGAAGCGGGACCCGCTCGAGCTCAAGTCCAAGTACAAGGACTCGCGCTACTTCCCGGTGCGGAAGTACCTCCTCAAGAAGCTCAAGGGCCTGGTCCTCTGCACGGGAGCGGACTGCTCCCGTGACCTGCGTAAACCGCCGAAGCCGCTCGCCAAGAAGAAGAAGCACCCGGGCAAGAAACCCGTTCCCGCCCCGTAAGGTCCGGGGCCATGGCTGCCGAGACGCCCCCTCCCCCGTTCGGCGACTACTACCGGGAAATCTACGCCAAGGGCATGCTCGCCGGCGAGCGCCCGACGCTGCCGATCGCCTGGGCCGAGCTCGAGGACCGCGCCCGCGAGGGGCTCGACGAGCGCGCCGTCGCCTACATCTTCGGCGGTGCCGGGTCCGAGGACACGATGCGCGCCAACCTCGAGGCGTTCCGACGCTGGCGGATCGTGCCCCGCGTTCTCCGCAAGGATCTCTCGGTCAGGGACCTGTCGTTGGAGCTGCTCGGCACGCGCATGCCCGCCCCTGTCCTCCTTGCCCCGATCGGCATGCAGACGCTGCTCCACGAAGATGGCGAGCTCGCCGTCGCCAGAGCCGCCGCGGCGATCGGGCTCCCCTTGATCACCAGCACCGTCGCGGCGACGCCGCTCGAGGAGATCGCGGACGCGAATGGCGGCGGCCCCCGCTGGTTCCAGCTCTACTGGCCGAACGACGACGAGCTTGCCGCCAGTCTCGTCCGGCGCGCCGAGTCCGCGGGCTACTCGGCCGTCGTCCTGACCGTCGACAACTACCTGCCCGGCTGGAAGCCTCGCGACCTCCAGCAGGCCTATCTTCCCTCGCTCGAGGGAGTCGGGATCGCGCACTACCTCTCGGACCCGGTCTTCCGGTCTCGACTGGAGAGGTCGCCGGAGGAGGACACCGGGCCCGCCATCGGGCACTTCCTCGAGGTCTTCGCCAACCCGCGACTCACCTGGGAGCGGCTCGAGTGGTTACGCGGCACGACCTCCCTGCCGCTCGTGCTCAAGGGAATCCTCCATCCGGACGACGCCCGTGAGGCGCGCGAGCGGGGCGTCGACGGGATCGTCGTCTCAAACCACGGCGGGCGGCAGATCGATGGCGCGATCGCTTCGCTCGACGCCCTGCCTCCCATCCTGGACGCGGTGGGAGATGGGATGGCGGTTCTGCTCGACAGCGGCATCCGGTCCGGAGCCGACGTCTTCAAAGCCCTGGCCCTGGGAGCCGACGCCGTGCTGGTCGGCCGGCCCTACCTCTGGGGCCTGGCGCTCGACGGCCAGAACGGAGTCGAGACCGTACTCCGCGGCCTACTCGCCGAGCTCGACCTGACGATGGCGTTGAGCGGTTTCACCAACGCCGGCGATATCGACGGCGGGGTGCTCAGACCGCTGTAAGTCGCGTGTCGTCACTGGTCGTGGCGGCCCGGACGGTGACAGCGCTGCCCCTCGGGCTGCGCACGTCCACCGCGTCACAGAGCAGGCGAGTGAGCCAGAGTCCCCGGCCACCGAGGGCGGTGGGCGGCGGCGTCAGCTGGCCGGCGAGTGCGTCGTGAATCCCATCGCCGCCGTCAGCGACCTCGACCACGATCTCGTCATCGGCGTGCCAGACCCGGGCAGTGGCGGGCGGGCGCCCGTGGACTACCGCGTTCGTAGCGATCTCGTTGACGGCCAGGACCAGCTCCTCGGCCCTCCAGTCCACCATCCCGGCCTCCTGTGCGAACGACCTCACGGTCCGCCGGACCTCCGGCAGGACCTCGAGGCCGAAGCTCAGCTCCAGCGCGGGTGCGCCGCGCTGGGCCTCCACCGCGGAGTCCATCCGCCTGCAGAAATCGGTCGGGTCCTCGTAGGAAGGGCTCACGGAGACGCCATCGCCGTCGACGATCTCCGGGTGGGTTCCGCGAGCGTGACGGAGAATTTCCTCGGGCAGAGCGCGCGCGTCATAGGGGCAGATGAGCGTCAGCGGCTGCCCCTCGAACGCGATGTTGATCACCGACTCGTGCCGGGCCCAGTCGCGCACCTGCGCCTCATGTCCCAGCGCCCAGGGCGGCTCGGCAATCAGGCGGCCCCGGCCGCCGATCCAGGCGTGCTCGGCGACCCAGCGAGCGAACTTGTCCCGGGTGCGGGCGGAAGTCTCGTACCAATCCTCCGCGGGGCAGAGCGTCAATCCCGCGGCCGTGCCCCCGAGCGCATCCCCGAGGTTCTTGCAGTGGCGATCCTGCACCGTGACGAGCGTGGGCTGCCCCGACCTCAGCCCACTCTCCACGAACGGCAGCGCGACGTCCATGAACTCCCGGTCGGAGCCATAGATCAAAGCTCGGTGCGCGAGCCCCCTGCCAGGGACGGGCGCTCTCCCGTTGGACGGCATTTGAATGTTCATACCCGCTAGGCCTGCCTTTGACGCTCATTGATACGCGGGCTGCGCGCGTGCGGATCACTCGACCGCTCCTCTTCCATCGGGAGGGTGTTTGCTGGGCGATGTCGAAGGCAAGGCGGATGCCACGGGTTCTGCTGGCGCTATCGCTGCTCGTGCTCGGGGTGGCGTGGGGCCCCGCACCAGCGCACGCCGGCACGAAGGCGATGGGGATCGACGTCTCGCGCTTTCAGGGCGTGATCGACTGGCCGACCGTGGCGGGGTCCGGGATCCGATTCGCCTTCATCCAGGGCAGCCGGGGCAGCGGAGCCGATTGCACGGTCAAACCCGCGCAGTGCGGCCCGGACCCCTATTTCGCGGCCAATCGGCTGGCGGCCGAGCCGGCGGGAATCCGCGTCGGCGCCTATCACCGCGCCTTTGCCAGCGGCGGGACAGCGGCGGACGCCAGGGCCGATGCGCTCGCGGAGGCGAACATCTTCATCGCGCAGGTGGGCACTCTCCAGCGAGGGGAGCTGATCCCGGTGCTCGACGCGGAGTCTCCCTTCACCGGCATGACCTCGAGCAGCCTGTGCACCTGGATCCGGGTGTTCGTCAAGCGAGTCACGAAGAAGCTGGGGCGCAAGCCGATGATCTACACAAACGCTTCGAGCTGGTCGGCGACCGGTAACACCACCGAGTTCGCCAGGGCTCGATACCCGCTCTGGGTCGCCGAATGGGGCGTCTCGCGGCCGACCGTGCCGGCGAACAACTGGTCCGGCCGCGGCTACTCGGTCTGGCAGTACACGAGCTCGGGGAGCGTCCCGGGCATCTCGGGCCGGGTGGACATGGACCGGCTCGGCAAGCGCCTCGGCAAGATCACCGTTCACTGAGCCCCGCCGCGGCCTCCACCCGGGGGATGAGGTCGGCGACGGAGTCGACGATGCGGTGCGGACGGTAGGGGTACGCCTCGGCCTCATGACGGTCGGTGACCCCGGTCAGGACCAGGAAGGTCTCCAGGCCCGCTTCGATGCCCGCGACGATGTCGGTGTCCATCCGGTCGCCCACCATCGCCGTCTGCTCCGAGTGGGCCTCGAGGGTGTTCAGGGCGGAACGCATCATCAGAGGGTTTGGTTTGCCGACGAAGTAGGGATCGACCCCGGTGGCGCGGCTGATCAGGGCGGCGACGGATCCGGTCGCCGGGAGGGGGCCGCCGGGAGCCGGGCCGATGTTGTCCGGGTTCGTGGCGATGAAGCGGGCCCCGCCGCGGATCAGGCGAATCGCCTGGGTGATCCGCTCGAAGCTGTAGGTCCGCGTCTCGCCGAGGACGACGTAGTCGGGATCGACCTCGTTGACCGTGTAGTCGGCCTGGTGCAGCGCCGTGGTCAGGCCGGCCTCTCCGAGGATGAAGGCCGAGCCGCTCGGGCGCTGGTCCTCGAGGAAGGTGGCGGTTGCCATCGCCGAGGTCCAGATCGAGTCGGCCGGGACGTCCAGCCCCTGCCGTCCGAGCCGGGCGGCGAGGTCCCGCCGCGTGTAGATCGAGCTGTTGGTGAGGATCAGGAAGGGGATCCCCATCTCGCGCAGCTTGGCGATGAACTCGGTGGCTCCCTCGAGCGGCTCCTCCTCGCGGATCAGGACGCCGTCCATGTCCATCAGCCAGTAGTTGATCTGGCGCTCGGTCATCCCGCCGCCCAGGCCTTGGCCTCGTCCAGCTCGTCGAGATCGTCGAAGACCTTGAGCTCGCCGGGCATTGCCCAGGCGAACAGCTCCATCGCCTTCTCGATCCAGTCGACGTCGGTGACGACGGCCAGGCGCCTCCACGCCCCCCGGTTGGAGAACTCGGTCCGAAGCCCGGTCTTGAGGTCCTCGAGCAGGGCACTCGGCTCGAGGCCGTCGAAGCTCTCCAGCAGGAACACCACCCGGGCTTCGCCAGTGTCGGTGGCCTCCTTCAGCCCGGGCTCCAATACGTCGGTGTAGTCCTGCTTGGTGAGCTTCCCCGACGCGCGCAGGCCGACGACACCGTCCGGCATCCCATCCAGCCGCGCGATCATCTTGTCCTCCTTCGTCGTTTGCGGGGTCGCCCAGACCCGTCGCCGGGAGGCTACGCCGCGGCGGCCTCCGCCTCCGCACGGGCGCGGGACAGATCCGCCGAGATCCGGACGATCGCCGAGGCGATCGGGGCCGCGAGGATCAGCCCGACCGTCCCGAACAGGGCCCCGCCGGCGATCGTCAGGATGAGAACGGCAAGTGGGTGCAGGCCGAGGGCCGCTCCGTAGGCGACGGGTTGCACGATCTGCTGGAGTGGGCCGTTGGACAGGAGCTGGACCACCACCATCGCTCCGGCCGCGTCCGGCCCCGCGCCGCCGAGCGCGATCAGGACCGAAAAGGCACCGGCCGTCCAGGCCCCGATGTAGGGGACGTAGCCGCCGATGAAGGTGACCACGGCGATCGTCCCGGCCAGCGGAATCCCAAGCACGAGGGCGGCGCCACCGACGAGAACGGCGCTGAAGAGCGCGACGATCGTGACCCCGAGGAAGTAGCCGCGGAGGGACTGCAGGGCGCGCTCGGTGATCGTGTGGGCGACCTCTTTCGGCAGCCCGACGTGGCGCTCGCCCCAATCGCGTATCACGGGGCCGTCCTTGAGCAGGAAGAAGAGGCTGAGGATCGTCATCGCGACGAAGAACGCGAGCGAGGCGACCTTCTGCACACCGCCGGCGACGCCATTCAGCAGCGCCTTGAACGAGTCGCTCGCTCCGGCGCTGACGTCGTGGTTCGCGGACTGGGCCTGGTGATCGCTGATGCCGAGGTCCTTGAGCCAGCCCTCGATCTTTCCGGCGCCGTGTTCGAGCTGGTTGCTGATCGCCGAGGTCTCTGTGCCGATCCCCCGCAGGACGAGGTAGCCGGCGAGCACGCCGGCTCCGACGATCAGCAAAAGGACCAGCAAGGCGCCGAAAGCACGAGGCAACCCGAGTCGCTTGAGCAACACCACCAGCTGGCCCCCAACCGCCGCGATCACCCCGGCGACGATCACGGGGATGAGGATGATCTCGGTGAGCGTCGCCAGCCAGACGATGCCAGCCACGAGGACGACGACCCCGACCAGTAGCCACGCGGTGAACCCCGCGTCGCGGAGCCAGCCCGGCGCCGCGAAGAGACCCCTGAGCTGGGCGGGATCGATCTCGATGTACTCGTCGGCCTGCTCACCGTCGCCGGCACCGCGCAGACGGCGAAGGCGACCGCGAGTCATCGGCCGGTCCCCTTCATGGATGATCACCTAAGCAAACGCCCAAGATGGACCGGCTGACCTACATCGGTCACGCGACCACACTGCTTCGACTCGACGGCGTCGCGATCCTCACGGATCCGATGCTGCGCGCCGGGCTGGGCCCACTCAGGCGCCAGGGCCCGGCTCCCGACCCCGGGTTGCCGGACGCCGCCGACCTGGTGCTGATCTCCCACCTGCACCGCGATCACCTCGACGTGAGGTCGCTGCGACGAATTCCCGCCACGACACCGGTGGTGGCGCCGCGAGGTGCGAGCAGGTGGGTGAGCAAGGGCGGCGCCGAGAAGATCGCGGAGATGGGGGTCGGCGAGAGCATCCTGGTTGAAGGCGTCGAAATCACGGCGGTGATGGCCAAGCACAACGGATACAGGGACGCTCAGCGGGGCCCGCAGATCGAGCCCCTCGGCTACCTGCTTCGCCGGGACGAGCGCACCATCTACTTCGCCGGCGACACCGACCTCTTCCCGGAGATGTCCGAGCTCGGGCCGGTGGACGTTGCGCTGCTGCCGGTCTGGGGCTGGGGACCGTCTGTCGGTGACGGGCATCTTGATCCCGAGCGAGCAGCCCGGGCGCTCGAGATGATCCGGCCCAGGCTGGCCGTGCCGATTCACTGGGGGACGTTTTATCCAGCGGGACTGCGGCTGCTGCGGCCCGAGCCCTTGCGGGAGCCGCCCCGCGAGTTCGAGCGGCTGGCGAGCCTGGTCGCGCCCGACGTCGAGATCCGCCTGGTAGAGCCGGGGGACGAGACCTCCCTGGATCCGGAATGACGATTCGCCGGAGCAGCTTCGCCTGGACGGCCGCCCGGTACCTCGCCCTCTGGGTGTTGATCGGGCTCCTCTTCTGGGCGATCGTCGCCGTCCTGCCGAGCTTCGACGTGCCGAGCTTCGAGGCGGTGCTGCTGACGACCGGCCTGGTCGCGGTGCTCAACGCGCTGCTCTGGCCGCTCCTGATCCGGCTGCTCCTGCCGCTGACCGTTCTCACCTTCGGGCTCGGGTCCCTGGTGCTGAACGCCCTGATCATCTCTCTCGCGGTCAAGGTCGTCGACGGCGACGCGCCGAGCTTTCCTGAGGCCGTCGTGGTGGCGTTCGTCCTTTCGGTCGCCCTGACGGTGCTGGCCCCCGCGCTCAGCATCGACGACGACGCCCGCCAGCTGCGGCTCGTTCGCCGGCGGGCGCGGCGGGTTCGCGAGCGAACCGACGTGCCCGGCGTGATCATGTTCGAGATCGACGGCCTGGCGGAGGCGGTCCTGCGCGGCGCCCTCTGCCAGGGGCATGCGCCGACCATGGAGCGATGGCTGGAGGAGGGCAGCCACCGGATCATTCCCTGGGAATGCGATCTCTCCTCGCAGACCGGCGCCAGCCAAGCCGGGCTGTTGCTCGGCAGCAACGAGGACATGCCGGCGTTTCGCTGGTACGAGAAGGAGGCCGGGCGGACGATGGTCTCGAACCACGGCAAGGACGCGGTGGAGTTGGAACGGCGCCACTCCGACGGGGGTGGCCTCCTGGCGGCCGGCGGCGCCAGCCGGGGGAACATGTTCTCCGGGGATGCGCCGCACTGCTCGGCGACGATGAGCGTCCTGCGGGACAGGCAGCGCTCGAGCACCCGGGAGTACTTCGCGTACTTCGCCGACCCGTACGGATTCACGCGCACGATTGCGCTCTACCTCTGGGACGTGATCCAGGAGCTGCGCGCCGCGCGCCGGCAGCGCCGCCGGGGCGAGGAGCACATCGACCGGGGCGGCCTCTATCCGCTCATGCGCGGCGCGATCACGGTGGTGATGCGCGACCTGAACGTCGCGACCCTGCTCGGCGACATCGTCGAGGGCGTGCCAGTCGTCTACTCGACCTTCGTCGGCTACGACGAGGTGGCCCATCATTCCGGCATCCAGCAGCCCGACGCCTTCGCGGTCCTCAAGCAGCACGACGCCCGGCTCGCGCGGCTCGAGAAGGCGATCGAGCAGGCACCGCGCCCGTACCACCTGGTCGTGCTGTCGGATCACGGTCAGAGCCAGGGGCGGCCGTTCCGCCAGCGCTACGGCGTGGAGCTGGAGGAGCTGGTGCGAGGGGCGCTCTCGGAGGGGAGCGTCTACGCGCCGCCGGCGCTCGACGAGGGACTGAGCTCGGTCGGCGGAGCGCTCACCGACGCCCGCGACGAGCAGACGGCGGGTGGGAGGATGGTCGCCCGGGCCACGCGGGATCGGGTGATCGACGGCGAGGTGGTCCTCGGCCCGAATCGGGAGTCGCTCGAGGAGTCGGACCGGGCGGCCGCCGACCACGAGGCGGTGGTGCTGGCCTCGGGTGGCCTCGGGCTGATCTCGCTGCCCGCGCGCAAGCACCGGCTCTCGCTCGAGGAGATCGCGGGGACGCACCCGAACCTGATCTCGACCCTGCGGGCACATCGGGGCATCGGGTTCGTGATGGTCCGGACGGAGAGCGACGGCGCGGTAGTGCTGGGCGCCGAGGGCAGCCGGCGGCTGCGGGACGATCGGGTCGAGGGCGAGGATCCGCTGCGCGCCTTCGGGGCGAACGCTGCGGACCACCTGCGGCGGACCAACGGCTTCGCGCACTGCCCGGACATCCTGGTCAACTGCATGTACGACCCGGAGTCGAACGAGGTCGCGCCCTTCGAGGAGTTCATGGGGTCACACGGGGGGCTGGGCGGCTGGCAGTCCCGGCCCTTCGCGCTGGTCCCGGCCGCATGGAGCGAACCCGACGGGCCGATCGTTGGGGTTCGAGCGATGCACGACGCCCTCAGGCGGTGGCTGGCCGAGACGGGGCTCGAGCTGCGGTCGCACGCCACCGACTAGCCGCAGGGACGCGGGGCGACCTCCATTCGGAGGCCGCCCCGGCCCAGCGTCGTCACTCCTCCCAGCGCGCGGTCAGCTGGTAGATGATCGTGACGTCCAGCAGGATCATCAGGAACGCCCACAGCGGGGCCGTGGGGAACCAGACGATCTGGGCGATGGCGTTGACCATCACGAAGAAGACGGCCGCCCAGCGTGCGCCCGAGCTGCCGGCGAACAGGCCGAGCCCCGCGAGCGCCATGATCGAACCGAGAATCAGATGGACCCAGCCCCAGAGGGTGATGTCCGCGATGATCGCCCCGTGGCCTCCGACGATCACGATGTCGTTGTTGAGGATCGCCGCGAGCCCCCAGAGCGCGTCGAGCGACCCGACGATGAACAGGACACACCCGGCGAAGTAGGTCCAGCCGGTGGGTTGCCTCTCCTGAATCGACCTTCCTTCCATCAGGACTACCTCCCCCTCTGCCCCATTTGAGATTTGGGCCTAGCCGACGATCTTCGCCTTGGCCCGCTCGAACTCCTCGTCCGAGAGCTTGTGCTGGTCATGCAGCTGCGCGAGCTTGGTGAGCTCATCCGCCGCCGAGGCGCCGCCGGACCCTGCCGTCTGCTTGATGTAGGTGTCGAGCTGCTTCTGCTGCTCCTGCTGTTGGGCCAGGGCCCGCTCGCGCATGCCATCCCCGCGGACGATCAGGTAGATCAGTGCGGCCAGGAACGGGACGAAGATCAGGAAGATCACCCAGGCGGCCTTCCCCCATCCGGACATCTGGTGATCGCGGAAGAGGTCGCTGATGATCACGAACAGGATCATCAGCCACGCCGCGAACAGAAAGATCTCGAGCACGGTCAGGAGCACCTGACCAAACGTGACGTCAGCTAGGAGCATTTGGTTCCTCCTCCCCCGCGGGAGTCGTTGCGTGGGACCTCATGTCCCAGCAGTTGGAAACGGACTCTAGTCGGGGCGGCCGGTTCAACTCCGCCTCCCGACCGGGAGTGGGCGGCTGCTGGCAACGGTCGCGAGACCACCTGACCCCCGACAGGCGATAGCGTCGATTCGGCTCCATCCAGCAAAGGAAGGCATTGCTGCTCTCAACGAGGACGCGTATGAGGCGATTGTCATCGGCAGTGGCTTCGGCGGTGCCGTTGCCACCTGTCGGCTCGCCCAGGCCGGCGTGGACGTCGCTCTGCTTGAGCGTGGCCGACGGTATTCGCATTTGGCGATGAGCAACGACTCGGGCGCCGAGGAATGGGAGCAGGGAGACGTGCTTCGGAGCGCCGATCGATCGCGGGTCCTGCTGTTCGCCCGCGCTCCGATGCCGGCCGACGTCGCGATGCTCCGGGGCCGTACCTTCGCGACCGCCGTTGTCGCGCAGGTCGATCAGACAGGGGCACGCATGCTGGAAGCCCGGGTCCTGGAGCCGGTCGAACCTGAGGAACGACGTGCGTAGGCGGCAACGGATGGCGAATGATCCACTCATGACCACCGCAACCCATAGCCCGGACCCAGCTTCGGCAAGGAGGTAACCGTGACCGAGCAGCACACGCCAGATATCGACTTCGACAACCTGCCCGCGCCGAGCGAGGGCTTCCTCGTCACGCAGTTCATCACCGTGCGAAGCGTTGCCCGGTCCCGCGCCTTCTACTCCGAGGTGCTCGGCGGTCAGGTCGTGCTGGAGGAGAACCCGTGCATGGTCAAGCTCTCCAACTCGTGGGTGATCATGAACCCGGGCGGGGGCCCCACGCCGGACAAGCCGGACATCTCGGTAGTCGACTACGAGTTCGACAACACGCTCTCCACCTTCATCAACCTGCGCGTCGCCGACATCAAGGCGTGCTACGAGGAGTGGAGCTCGAAAGGGGCCGAGTTTGTGACGCCGCCGATCGATCGCGGTGCCGAGATTCGCTGCTACATGCGGGACCCCGACGGATACCTGATCGAGGTCGGCCAATCCACGGGGCTGCTCAAGGGCGAACTCGCCAAGAAGCGGCCCGAGGACCTGCCGGGCTAGGCAACCCCCGTCCGAGAATCAACGTCGTGGTAGCGTCGGGTTGGGGTCAGACCAGATGCCCGTAGCCGCTGCTCCCTCAGTCCCCCGCCCGGCCTCTGGTGTCGACGCGAACGCTGTCCTGGCGCTCATCGCAGTGGCGCAGTTCATGGTCGTCCTGGACGCGACCATCGTCAACGTCGCGCTGCCGACCATCAAGGTCGACCTCGGCTTCTCCGAGCAGAGCCTCTCCTGGGTGCTGAACGCCTACACGCTGATCTTCGGCGGGTTCCTGCTGCTCGGCGGTCGCGCCGCGGACCGGCTCGGACGGCGGCGGCTCTTCATGACCGGGATCGCCCTCTTCTCCGGCGCCTCACTGATCTGTGGGCTCTCGCAGTCCGAGGGCATGCTGCTCGTCGCCCGCGGCCTCCAGGGGCTCGGCGGCGCGATGGTCTCACCGGCGGCCCTCTCGATCATCCTCACCACCTTCGCCGAGGGGCCGGAGCGAAACCGCGCGCTCGCCGTCTGGGGAGCGATCGCGGGCGCGGGCGGCGCCATTGGGCTGCTGCTCGGCGGCGTGATCGTCGAGCTGCTGAGTTGGCCCTGGGTCTTCTTCGTCAACGTGCCGATCGGCGCCGTCGTGCTGGCGCTGGCTCCAAGGATCGTCCCGGAGAGCCGCTCCGAGTCGGCCTCAAAGGGCGGGTACGACGTCGAAGGCGCTGTCGCGATCACGCTCGGCACGATCGCGCTGGTCTTCACCCTGATCAAGGCCGACAGCTGGGGTTGGACCTCGGGCCGCACCCTGGCCGGCTTCGCGATCGCCGCCGCGCTGATCATCGCCTTCGTGCAAATCGAGCGCCGCCATCGCGATCCCCTGGTCCCGCTGCGGATCTTCTCCAATCGCAGCCTCGCCGCCTCCGACGCGACGTTCCTCCTGGTGGCGGCGGCCCTGTTCGGGGTGTTCTTCTTCTGCACGCTCTATCTCCAGCAGGTGCTGGGCTACAGCGCGCTCAAGACCGGGGTCGCCTACCTGCCGCTGAGCCTGACCCTCATCGGTGCCTCGGCGCTGGCCTCCCGCCTCGTCGACCGCTTCACGCCCAAGCCGGTGCTCAGCGTCGGCCTACTCATCGCGACGGTGGGTTTCATCCTGCTGACGCGCATCGACGGCCACGGCGATTACGCGAGCCACGTCCTGCCGGCGATGATCGTCCTCGGGATCGGCCTGGGGATGTCGTTCGTGCCGATCACGATTGCGGCCACCAACGGCGTCGCGAGCGGCGACTCGGGGCTGGCGTCGGGACTGCTCAACACCACCCAGCAGGTCGGCGGTTCGCTGGGCCTGGCGATCCTCTCCTCGGTCTCCACCAGCCGCACGACGCACGCCCTAGATAGTGGCTCGGCACTCCCGGTCGCTCTGACGCACGGGTTCAAGGGTGCGTTTCTGGTCGCGGCGGTGCTCTGCGCAATCGGTGTGGTCCTCGCGATCACGCTGTTACCGGGCCGCCGGCGCGAGCGCAAAGACGAACAGGTCGAGGCGATCACGATCTCCTTCATCCGCTGCCCTGGTGCGCCGTACTGCGGCCATCTCGCCCGCGTGGTCGCTTTCGGGCGCCGGATGCGCGGGGCCCGCGCACGGTCCTAGGCTGGGGCCGTCGCCGAGCCGCGGACGGCAGGTCCCGGGAGTTCGCGCTCTTTCGCCGTCTCGGGTTAGATCGGGGCGACTGGATTTGAACCAGCGACCTTTCGCCCCGCAAGGCGATACCTTCAGCGCCCGGGAACGTCCAGCTTTCGGCTGAGCTTCTTCACGTTCCGCTGGCCGTCCTCCACCGTCAGCTTCACAACGACCCGCTCCCCCGCGAGGCTGTGGGCGACCGGGAAAGCAAGAGTTCGCTTCCCCGGCGCATAGCCCTTGGTGCGACGCTTGGCCCCGACCTTCTTGCCGCGCCGCAGCAGGCCGCTCACGGCGACGTACTCGTGGGCCTTGACCCGCGTTTTCAGGAGAGCCTTGGACCCGCTGAGGTCGAAATGGGTCGAGGCGAGCGACGCTGCGACGGTGGAGTCGACCTGCTCGCCGGGACGGAGCTCATAGAACCCCTGGGGCGGATTGGCATTGACGACCCGACCGGGCTCGCAGGTGGCGCGGAACGGGGCGAAACGGGTCGACGGATGGTGGGCCGTGAACCGATAGACCCCGCCGGGCACCACCGGCCAGACGACGCCGCCGTCGACGGAGGACTCGGTCCGCGATGCATCCGGAACCACCGACTCGTTGAAGTAGGTCGGGTTCGGCAAGGCCGGACTCGCGCTGGCCGTCGCGCCCGCGACGCCGTGGGCCCCGTAGGCGACGAAGTCGTTGAAGCCGAGATCGCGCACGTTCACTGTGCTGAAGGTCGAGACCACTGCGCAGTCGACCAGCTCGTTGTTGGCGTCGCGCGGAACCGAGAGGATCGCTGCAAGCCCGTTGTAGGCCGCGTCACTCGGCATCTGGAAGTTGATCCGCTCGAGATCCTTACCCTGGCCGACGTAGGTCTGGAGGTAGATCCGGTGGTGGCCGACGGCGTCGGCATAGGGCGTGAACCTCGTGCCGTCGGAAACCAGGAGGTCGTAGCTGCCGTCGGGCCCCGTCTGCGCGCTCAGGCCCGGGAGCTCCGCGACCCTAACCGTGGCGCCCGCGATCGGGGTCTGATCGTCGAATGTGTAGACAGTCCCGCGCACGTGGATCGGCGGTAGGGCCTTCTTCTTCTTCGCCAGCGCGCCATCCGCGGTCGTGAGGCAGAGCAACGCGAACAGCATGGTCGCAATGGCGGCCACGGTGCGGGCGTGGGCGTGACGGGCCCTGGACATCTCCCAGCTCCTTCTCCTCGCGAAAGAGGCGCAGACGATCTGAAGGACTGAGTCTCTCTCCCTAGGCGGCGGAAGCGTCGGAGCCCGAGCGAATCGAGCTAGTCAGCCCACCAGCCGCGCTGACCCTCGACGTCTTCGCGGGGAGCCTCGCCAAGGTTGGGCGCGCCGATGACGATGATCTCGAGGCCCTCCGGCCCGGCCTCGTAGCCTCGCCACGTACCGGGCGGGACGCGCACCACGTCCCACTCCTTGAGCTCGACGATCTCGTCGTCGAGCTTCATGCGCCCGCTCCCGCGCACGACCACGTACACCTCCTCCTGCTTCTTGTGGGTGTGGCCGTACGGAAAGCGATAGCCGGGTGGCACGCGCTGGTAGCCCAGGCCGGACTGCTCGAGTTCGAGCGCCTCGGTCGCCAGGCGGAACTCCAGGTCCGGTGCCCCGTCGAAGTTGGACCCGACGTCCGGCAGGTCCTCCTTGAGGTTCCTGAGCGTGAACGGCACAGCCGCAATCCTACGGTGGCTACCTGGCTGCAGCCCCCGACCTGATGCGTCAGCGCCCCGGTGGCAAGACCCGTTTTCCATGCAAAGCGGCTATTCGAGGAGCCCCTGTCCCCACCAGCCGAGACTTTCGCTTTCACGCGACAGAGGCAACCAAAATGGTGCCGCACGAGACAAGGTTTGCGGCAACCGGCCCAAAGGGGAGTCCATCAGCCCCTGAGCTCGAGCAGCTCGACCCTGTAGCCGTCGGGGTCCCTGACGAAGCAAAGCCGCGAGCCACCCTCGTGGATTCGATAAGGGGGCTTCTCGGGCTCTATCCCCAGCTCCTTGAGATGCTCAAGGGTGACGTCCAAGTCGTCGACCGTGAGTGCCACGTGACCGTAGGCGGTGCCCAGCTCGTAATTGTCGACGCCGTAGTTATGGGTCAGTTCGAGCTCGGGGAGCTCCTCACCCGGCACGCCCATGAAGATGTTGATTGCCTCGTCGCGGATCGGCATCTCCCGGCGTTTCTCGAGCCCCAGGGCCTCGTAGAAGGCGACCGATCTATCAGGATCGGTGATTCGGTAGCAGGTGTGGATCAGCTGCATGGCGCGAACTCTATCCGCGCCGGTCAGCGCGGCCCGAGGCGCCCTTTCCATGCCAAGCACCGCTTCTCGTCCAAAGCGACTATTTCGATTTGCCCCGAATGTGGTAGTTCCGTGCGCTGACCGGACCACGGCTGGGTCGCGGCGACCAAGGCCAGACGACCTCAGCCGTTAGACGCGGAAGTCGTGATCCAGCTCGACCGGAAGAGGCGGCTGCGTGAAATCGCGTCCATATACCTCCTGCATCCGCGGCACGAACCACCGACTGATGTCCGCATCAGATGAGACAAAGCGCTGGGGGGCCTCGGGATCGGTTGCCTCGATGTAAACGATGGCGAGGGTGCGGCCATCCGGCGTCTGCTGATGCCAGATGGTTTGGCGCGTGACTCCGGCGTCTTTCTGCGCGGCCGCATATTCATCCCGGCGAGCGCCCGCCAGCTCGTCCCAGGTTTGGCGATATAGATCCTCCTTTCCACGCACGATGGGAGCGGCATACACGATCTCGGTCATAGCGCTTTCCTTCCGTCAAAACCACCTGGTCGGCTGAACCTACTCGGAATCGGCCATTCGACGCGCTCGGCGAGCTGTCCGTCGTCGAACTCCAGGATGGGATCCGCCCGGCGACGTGAGCTGGGCGACCTCGACCACTACCACGGCCTCCGCTGGACAGAAGCGCTGCTACGCCAGGCCCGGCTACGGCGCGTAGCCCCCGTCCATCCACCGCTTGAACAGTTGGACCTTGTCTTCTGACCAGGGTTGCTCACCGCTGGCGCTTGGGGGCATGGTCCCGTTGGATACTTGCTGGTAGACACCGGCCGCGTTATCGGGCTGGCTCATGTACGCGTAATCGTCGAGTGGAACCTCGAGTTGGCTCATGTGCTCTATGTCCACGCTCGTGAACAGCGGCACGATGTCGGTCTTGAAGCTGATGGCCATGGGCGATACCTCCTCTACGTTGTCCTTCGACACCGCCCGCCCAGTATCTCGCGTGAGGCGTTCGCTCACCATGGAAAGCCGGGTCAAACTTCGAGCAGCACGGTCACGGGGCCGTCGTTGACCAGCGCGACCCCCATGCGGGGATCGCTCTCCTCCCCTCCCCACCCCACTCTTCGCATACCGCCGCCTGCTCGCCAACTCGCTGGGTGACCGCGAGGTCGAACTGGCGCCGCCGGAGATCCACACCCTCCGCGTGGCGACACGGCATCGGGGGTACACCCACACCGTGTTCACCTTCTTCGCCAACGCGGTAGCGGATCTGATCCGGCCCTTCATCGCCGAGCCCGCCCACGCTGAGACAGCGCCTCTTTGATGCGGGCCGCCGGTATCAGCGAGTTCGGCGGTGCTGTCGGGCGGATCGACCTCCCAGATCCGCGCCCCCTCGCGGACGACGAGGTCCTGATCGAAATCCGGGCCGCGGGCGTCGGCAACTGGGAGGAGTTCGTCCGGACGGGCGA
>DATDJZ010000113.1:0-14859 GCA_036520315.1 Solirubrobacterales bacterium
CCGTAGAAGCGCTCGTCTGGCTCCTGCGTGAACTCGACACCCCGGTCCTGGAGCTCCTTGGCGGTCTTACGGCAGTCCTCCGTCCGGAAGATCCCGGGGCCCAGGGCCCCCTTGTTCAGCAGCGCCATCAGCTGCTTCGCGGTGTCCTCGTCGATCGCAGGCGGGGTTGGGGCGCTCAGAATGATGTTGACCTCCGGCTGGCTGGGCGGCCCAACGGCGAGCCAGCGGTAGCCGCCGAACTCCTCGAGCGTCGCGTCTTGGCGCACCTCGAGACCGAGCTTCTCGGTGTAGAAGTCCTTAGCCTGGTCCTGGTCGTCCACCCAGACATTGACGTGGGAAATCGCGTCGATCATCTCGTTCCTTTCTCGCTTTCGACTGACTAGCCGACCCTAGTCCCGAGAGGGCGCGCTGTCTTCTCGAAAAGCGCCATCCGGCGCGCGCCGCGCCCAGGCCATCGCGAAGCAGAGCGGGATCCGGTCGGCCTCCGACGGGCCGCCGTACGCCTTGCGAAAGGTGGTCGGCGACACGCCGACCTGGCGGGTGAAGGTCGTAGTGAACGAGCCGACGCTGGTGAACCCGACCTCGAGGCAGATCTCCGCAACCGGCATCTCGGTGGTGCGCAGTAGGTGGCGGGCGCGCTCGAGCCGGCGGCTGAGCAGGTACTGATACGGCGTCTCGCCGAACACCCGCCGGAAGCTGCGACTGAAGTGGCGCGGCGAAACGTGCGCCTCGCGGGCGAGCGTGCGCAGGTCGAGCGGCTCGTCGTAGCGGCTGTCGACGAGGTCGCGGGCCCGGAGCAGGTGCCGCTCCAGCAGCGTCGGGGCCATGGATGAAGGATGCCCCCTCGGGCAGCTCAGGCCTGGGCGATCCCGAGGACGTTGCCGTCCGGGTCTTTCACGAAGGCGATCTTGGAGCCGTCCTGGGTGATGATCCCCTTCTCGTCGGTCTTCAACGGCCCCTCGTCGTACTGCTCGAACGTGACCCCGTTTCCGATCAGCTCGTCGACAGTGGCCGCGACGTCATCGACCTCCCAGGCGGCCACAGTGGCACCCGACGGCTTGGCGCCCGGGGATGGGTAGACGTGCAGTGAGGTGCCTCCGCCGCACTGGTAGTCGACTCCGCCATCGCCCGTTTCCCCACCGCCGGTCAGACCGAGCTTGCCCTCGTAGAAGCCCTTCGCCTTGCCAATGTCCGAGACGCCGACGGCCGGACTGATCTTGCTGTCGCTCAAGCTCATCTGCTCTCCTCCTGATAAGACTGTGCCGGACCGGATGAAGACTATTCACCGCAGCAGGTTGCCTCAGCTGAAGGGCGATCTGTTCGTAACCGACGGTGGGCTCGAGACCACCCTGATCTTTCACCGCGGGATCAACCTGCCGGCGTTTGCCGCCTTCGTCCTGCTCAAGGACGATGAGGGCACAGAGGAGATCCGGCGGTATTACGAGTCCTACCTCGCCCTCGCCAAGGAGCACGGCGCCGGCTTCGTCCTCGAGAGCCCGACGTGGCGCGCCAGCCCGCGCTGGGCCCGCGAGGTCGGCTACTCGGACGAGGAGCTCGACGAAGCGAACCGGCGGGCGATATCGCTGATGGCGGAGCTCCGCGACCGCTACCGGGACGAGATCTCCCCAATCGTGATCAGCGGCCAAATCGGTCCCCAGGACGACGGCTACAGCCCGGACCAGAAGCTCTCGGCCGATCAGGCCGCCGACTACCACTCGACCCAGATAGGGACCTTCGCGGAGACTGAGGCTGACATGGTCACCGCGCTGACGATGACCTACGCCGACGAGGCAATCGGGATCGCCCGGGCCGCTCAGGCCGCCGGGATCCCGGCGGCGATCTCGTTCACGCTCGAGACGGACGGGAAGCTGCCCAGCGGCCAACCCCTCTCCGAGGCGATCGAGGAGACCGATGCCGCGACGGAGGGCGGACCCGCCTACTACATGATCAACTGCGCCCACCCGACTCACTTCGAGTCCGTCCTCGGCGGGTCGTGGACCACCCGGATCCGCGGCCTGCGAGCGAACGCCTCCACCAAGAGCCATGCGGAGCTCGACGAGGCGACGGACCTCGATGACGGCGATCCCGATGACCTCGGCGCGCGCTACGCGCAGCTATCCGGGCAGCTGCCGGAGTTGAACGTGCTCGGCGGCTGCTGCGGGACGGACGACCGCCACGTGGGGCAGATCTGCGACGCCTGGGTGGCACCGCCAAACACCTAGCCCGCGGTTCCCTGTCGAATCCCGGCCGTGACCTTCTCGGCGGCGGCGAGGACGGTCAGGTTGGTGGGGACGGGCGGGATCTCGGGCAGGATCGAGGCGTCCGCGATGTAGAGGTTGGCGGTCCCGCGGAGGCGCCCATCGGGCTCGGTCACGCCACCCTCGCCCATCGGGCAGGTGCCAGCCGGGTGGAAGAAGTTGGTGAGGCCGTCGCGGCCGCCCCTCCGAATGTCCTCCGGCGTGGCGTCCACGCCGGGTGTGAGCTCGTCTGCAACGAGGCCCGAGAGTGGTTGCGCGCGGACGAGGCTGCGGCCGAGCTCGAGGCCCTCGAATGCGGCGTGTACGTCCCGATCCGAGTCGAGCGAGAGCTCGGTGACGAGCGGGAGCTCGGAGGGGTCGCTTGAGCGCAGCCGGATTGTGCCGGTCCACTCGGGCCGCATCAGCATGACACTGGAGGACAGCACCGGCCCGGGAAAGAGCGCGATCGAGAGCAGAAGGTCCCATCGCCCTGGCGCGGAGGCGCTCGTCTGCGCCTTGAGCATGCCGTTGAACGGGAACAGCGTATGTCGTTCCGCGTACCTCCCGATCAGCTCGGCCATCTCCTCACTCGGAGCGAACCGCAGGGGCACGCCAAAGTGCTCACGTAGCCGGTCGCCGACGGGGAGCGGGAGATGCACCTCGATTCCATGTCGGCTGAGCTCGTCCTCGGCTCCGACGCCGCTGCGCAGCAGCACCGCCGGCGAGCCGTAGGCGCCTGCCGTCAACACCATCGTCTCAGCCCTCAGCTTGCGATCCCCGTCAGGACTCCGTACCGCCACCGAGTCGGCGTGATCGCCGTCGAGCTCAATGCGCTCGACCGCGGTCTCTGCAAGGACCGTAAGGTTCGGCCGCTCGCGTGCCTGATCGAGGTAGGCGAACGCCGCGTTCCACCGCGTCGTCCCCCGGACGTTGAGTGGAAGCCCCCCGATCCCTTCCACCGCGTCCGGCGAGTTCAGGTCACGGTGTACCGGGAGGCCGAGGTCGGCTGCCGCCTCGCAGAGGCCCGCGAACCAGGGATTTCTCGACTCGTCCTCGAAGCGGTGGGTCGGCAGCATCTCCATGACACGGTCGACATACGGACTGAGCTCGGTCCACCCCCATCCCGGAAGCCCCCATGCGTCGTAGTCCTCCGGGCTCGGCAGCACCAGCGCGCAGAGGTTGTGGGCCGAGCAGCCGCCGATGATCCTGGCGACCGGAAGTCGGCCGTGTCGGTCCCGCCAGTCATGCGAGTCCGGGATGTCAAGCGCGTCGAGCATCTCGCGGGGCCACCTGCCTTCGGCCTCCGGCCCGTAGTCCGGGCCCGCCTCCACCAGGCAGACGCTGCGACCCTCGTCCTCGCTCAGCCTGGACGCCACCACGCAGCCCGCCGTGCCGCCGCCGAGCACGAGGGCATCGAAGTGGTCCAGATCAGTCGACAAGACGGCGACTCACTGCCCAGCGGCTGAGCTCGTGGCGGTTGGAGAGCTGGAGCTTGCGGAGCACCGAGCTGACGTGGGCCTCGACGGTCTTCACCGAGATGTTGAGGCGCAGGCCGATCTCCTTGTAAAGGTAGCCGCGGGCGATGTAGCGGAGGACCTCACGCTCGCGGGCTGTGAGCTGGTCCAGCTCGGGGTCGACCTCCTCCGCGGGCAGGTCGCCGGCGAAGGCGTCCAGCACGAAACCGGCGAGGCGGGGTGAGAAGACGGCGTCACCGTCGCGGACCCGCCGCACGGCCTCGGCGAGCTCCACGCCGGTGATCGTCTTGGTGACGTAGCCGCGCGCGCCGGCGCGGACGATGGCGATCACGTCCTCGGGGTCGTCGGACACGGAGAGGGCGAGGAAGCGCTGCTGCGGCCGCAGCTTGGAGACCTGCTGGATCACCTCGACGCCGCCGCCGCCGGGCATGTGGACGTCGAGCAGCACGACCTGGGGCTCGAGCTCGGCGATCGCCCGCACCGCGTCCTCGACGGACTCGGCTTCGCCGAGCACCTCGGCCATGCCGTCGAGCTCGGCCTTGACCCCGGTCCGAAAGATCCGATGGTCGTCGACGATCACCACTGAGGGCATCGAGCTCATCGGCCGTTCCCCCCGATGGCGAGCTCGACCTCGGTGCCCTCGCCGGGCCCGCTGCGGATCTCGGCCCGGCCGCCGTGGCGCTGCATGCGCCCGATTATCGACTCGCGGACGCCGCGCCGATCGCCGGGGACCGCCTTCGGGTCGAAGCCCGGGCCTCTGTCGTCGATGAACACGCGGGCGGCCCCGTTCTCGATCTCCGCATAGAGGTGGACGGGTCCCGCCTCCGACGCGAACTTGGCGGCGTTGGTGAGCGCCTCGCGCGCCGCGGCCACCAGCGCCACCGAGCGCTCGTCGAGCGGCGCATCCCCGACCACGACCGCGTCGACCGGCGCGCCGTGTGTCTCCTCGACGTCTTCCGCCGCGGCACGCAGCGCGTCGGCCAGCCGCTCCGCGGGTCGGGGCGGCTCGCCGCCGGCGAGCCAGGTGCGGAGCTCACGCTCCTGTCGCCGGGCGAGTTTCGCGACCTCGTCCGGCTCGCCCGCCCGCTTCTGCATCAGGGCAAGGGTCTGGAGAACCGAGTCGTGCAGGTGCGCCGCGACCTCAGCGCGCTCCTGCGAGCGAGCGCGGGCCATCCTCTCCGCGCCCAGCCTGCGGCCCATGCCCCACCAGAACGGCGCCGAGATCAGTCCGATCGCGATCGCCACCACGAGGGCGGCCAGGGCGACGTCGCTCACCGCGTTCAGGGCGCCGACGGCCCAGAGGAAGAGGAGCGCGGCCCCGAGCACCAGCGCGACCCCGAAGCCGATGGCGGAAGCCCGCTTGGCGCGCCACCACCCACCCGGCTCGGCAGGGGCCTCGAGTCGCAGGTCAGCCGGCATCGACCGGGTGGCGCTGTCGCGCACCCCCGCATCGGCCTCGGCCTCGCTCTGTTCCTCCTCCTCGGCCTGCTGCCTGGTCAGCGTCCAGAGCAGCGCGACGCCGAACGCAGCCAGGGCCACCGGCCAGACCACCGCGTCGCTCCACCAGAGGTCGAGCTGCCGGAAGACCAGCAGTGCGCTCACCACCAGCAACGCGATCCCGGCACCGATCCGCCAGCCCCCCTTTCGGGCGTCGCGGTCGCGCCGCCGGGTGGAATCGCCGGTGTCGGCCGGCATCAGGGCCCAGGCGATCAGGTAACCGATCGCCGCGACCCCGCTCGAGCCGATCGTGACCACCACCATCCCGACCCGAGTGATGATCGGATCAATGCCCAGCCAGCGCGCGAAGCCCGCGCAGACGCCGCCGATGACGGCCCGCCGGGAGTCGCGGCGCAATCGAGAAGCGGGCTTGCTCATGAACCCATCTTGGCCGAGATCACGCGGATTGCTCCTCTCGGAGCAGCCTCAGGTGTCGCGGGCGCCCAGGCCGCTGGCCAGGAGCGCCCCCCCCGCGCAGGCGGTGAGCCCGGCGGCCAGCCAGCCGCCCTCGAGGTCGATGCTGCCCTCCTCCTGCAAGAGGAGCAGGACACCGAGCAGGACGACTGCCAGGCCGACCGCGAGCTGGGTGAAGTCGGGCCGCCTCACGGGCCGCAGACCTCCCTCTGCGACTCGGCCGAGAGCCGGTTGTGGTCGTAGTCGACGCCGTGCTCGGTGACGGCGGCGGGAGCCTGGTCGGTGACGATCAGCTGGCCGAGCTGAATCTCGGCGTCGAGGTCGAGCCGCGGCGCCTTGCTGAGCGGCAGTCCCTGGTCGACCTCGGGATCGATCCCGTCGCTCTGATCACCTCTCACCAGCAGCTCGCCCGCCTTGCCGGTCGCGTGCGCGTGGACGCAGACGCGGGAGGGGACCGAGATGATCATCTGGCCGATCCCCAGCTTGCTGGAGACGGCGATGGTCTGGCCGTTGGCCCAGGGGAGGTCTCGCAGGTCGACCACCATCTGGCCGACACCGAAGTCGTAGCCGTCGGCCGGCAGGTCGGTGACCGCGGCGGGGGTGTAGTGGCGATCGCCGATGCCGCCGTCGAAGTGGATGTCCGCGGCTGCGGTTGCGCCGGCGGGCAAGCCCAGGACGAGCGCTCCCGCGAGCAGCCACGGCGCGATCCGGCGCGCCTCGCCGATGAAGGCGGTGCCTGCGATCGCGGCGCCGAGGGCGATCACGACGCCGGCGACCACGCTGCCGTTACCCGTCGCCGTGGCCCACGCTGCGAGGGCACCGACCATGAAGGCGGCGGCGATCGCCACGCAGGCGAGAAGCACGATCGCGATCAGTCGCACCCAGCGCGGGGGCTCGCCGCCGCGAACCTCGGTCGGGGCCGTGTCGCCGGTCACCTCGGCGGTGGGCGCCTCTCCGGCATCCTCGGTGGTCGCCTCGCTACCGGCTCCGCTCCCGGGACCGCGAGGACGGCCGCGGAGGGCCCGGACGACGATGACGACGAGGGCCGCCAGGAAGAGGAACCAGAGCGGCCCGAACCACCAGCCCCACCAGCCGTCGTGCCAGAAGCCGTGGTGGAAGCCCCAGAAGCGGCCGGGGATGACGATCAGGATGGCGAGGCCGAGCAGGATGAGGGCCCAGATGGGCGGCCGGCGGGCCGGCAGAGGCTGGCCGTTGCCGTCGTCCTCGGGCACCACGACCGCCATCACCAGATAGGCCAGCACGCCGAATCCGCCGAAGAACGCCGAGACGGCGAAGCCCAGCCGCACCAGTGTGGGGTCCAGCCGCAGATACTCGCCGAGCCCGCCGGCCACGCCCCAGAACACTCGGTCCTTGGAGGAGCGGAGCAGGCGACGCGGGCGTTCGTGGTGCTTCTCTGTGTCCTTCTCGCTCTCTGCCATGGCGCCACGATGCCCGAAGAGGGCGCTGGCGTCTATTGGGAATGACCCTTAAACGACCCCGAGAACCCTCTGGGTACGCTGAAAGACATGGCGCAGCGGCGGATCGTGGGAAGTCACTTCAACAAGGACGGCAAGCCCAAGCGCGGCTACGTCAAGGAGGAGGTCGCCCGGGCCGAGGCGGCGCGCTTCGGGATGACCTACTACCGCTGCGACGTCTGCGACCGCTTTCACTTGGCGAGCAAGTAATCACCGAAACCGGCGATGCGTGGCCGATGCGGGTCCGCTTTTATGTTCGTATGACCGGCGACTCCGACCTGATCGGCATCCCGGTGGCCCTGGGAGCGATTGTGGCGATCCTGGCCGTGTTCGTGGCGTTCTTCTTCATTGGGCCGGTTACGGGCATCGTCGTCCTGCTGGCCGTCGTGATCCTCGCCATTGTGCTTTTGGTCCGTCTGATCAGGGCAAACGAGATGTAGAGGCGATAGGTTGGCCGGCATGGCCGAGGAGCGACGTGCCCTTCCCGAGGAGCGCGCCGATCCGCCCGCCATGCAGGAGGTGAGGGTTCGACACCGGCTGGCGCTCGAGTTCGGCTCCAGGGAGGAATGGGACGACCCGAAGCGCGAATGGCGCCGGCTCTTCTCAGAGCTGCTCGGGACCTTCTTCCTGGTGCTCGTCGCCGCCGGGGGCGGGATCCTGGTCGGCAAGAGCCAGATCAGCCTGGCCGCCGCCGTGGTCGCCCCTGGGCTCATGGTCATGGCGATCATCCTCTTCATGGGGGCGATCTCCGGAGCCCATCTGAACCCTGGCGTGTCGCTTGCCTTCGCCCTGCGGGGGGACTTCCCCTGGAAGCGGGTGCCCGGTTACATCATCATCCAGCTCGTCGGGGCCACCCTGGCCTGCCTCTTCCTCCTGGCGGTGTTCGGGAATATCGAGCACCTCGGCGCGACCCTGCCAGGCGCCGGCTATGAGAACTGGCAGGCGCTGCTGATGGAGATCGCGCTCACCGCCGGCCTGGTGAGCGTCATCCTCGGCACCGCCTCGGCGGCCCAGAACATCGGTGCGATTGCCGCCCTCGGCGTCGGTGGATACATCGCGCTCGCCGGCCTCTGGGCGGCGCCGGTCAGCGGGGTCTCGATGAACCCGGCCCGCTCGTTCGGCCCCGCCCTTGTCAGCGGCGATTTCTCCAGCTACTGGGTCTACGTTGTCGGCCCGCTCGCGGGCGCGCTGCTCGCGGTCGGGTTCGCCTACATCCTGCGGGGCCCCGGCGGTTTGGACCCCGTCGCTCGCGCGGCCGGATCGGGCCGCCTTGAGAGGCTTGAAGAGAGGATGAAGCCTGGCCCGGGAGATCGAAAGTAGCCCAGGATTCCCGCCTCGTGGCTGGTGACCCTGCCGCGGGGAATCTGGTCGTCGGCGAGCCGCGCTGGCCTATGGCCAGCGCCGTAATCG
This sequence comes from Solirubrobacterales bacterium, assembly GCA_036520315.1. Classification (GTDB taxonomy): domain Bacteria; phylum Actinomycetota; class Thermoleophilia; order Solirubrobacterales; family 70-9; genus DASUPK01. The sequence goes on from DATDJZ010000113.1 coordinate 8,509, forward strand.
CCGCGATTGTCCTCACCATCCTGATGCCGGACGACCTGCGGTTCGGCCCCAACTGGCTGCTCCCCGTCATCGTGGGTGTGCTGCTTGTCGCTCAGATCGTCGGCGATCCGGGGAGGATCGACCGGCGCACGGCCCAACTCCGGGCGCTCTCCGTCGGGCTGATCTTCGTGCTCGTCTTCAGCGCGCTGTGGGCGACGGTCCTGCTGACGGACCATCTGATCAACGGCGGCAAGGAGACTGATTCAGCCGGCGCACTGCTGGAAGCGGGCTCGATCGTCTGGGGGTCCAACATCATCGCCTTCGCCCTTCTCTATTGGGAGCTGGACGGTGGGGGGGCGGCGGAGCGGGCTCACCGGCCATCTTCCCGAAGAGTCGACTTCGCGTTTCCGCAGCAGATGAACCCCGAACTCGCGCCAGCGCACTGGCGGCCCCGGTTCATCGACTACCTGTATCTGGGTTTCACCAACGCGACCGCGTTCAGCCCGACGGACGCCATGCCGCTCGCGCCCCAGACCAAGATCGCCATGACTGTGCAGGCGCTGATCTCGCTCGTCGTCCTCGGGCTCGTGATCGCCCGAGCGGTGAACATCTTCGCGTAGACAGCCGGGCATTTGCGATTACGAATCCGCGGGTTTAGGCTCGCCCTGGCATGACCGAGACACAGCTTCCATCGGACGCGGTCGGTTGGGTTGACCGGGCCACCAGGGAGAGCCTTGAGCCGTACGCCTGGACCGTGCGTTGCGCCGAACATCCGCCCGAAGAACCGGATAGATGGGAACCCTTGACCACGTCCGAGTGTCCGCGCGAAGTCGGCGCCTGTCTGGAGTGCGGCAAGTTCCTGGTCTGAGCCGCCGCCCAGCCGCAGGGGACGCTTCCAGTCAGCGGCGGGACGCATCCTGAGCGTGGTATTCGGCTAGAAGCTCCTTCTCGTCGACGTGCTTCGGGAAGAGGAAGAACACGATCGCCGCGCCGAGCAGGATCGCCCGCTCCAGCGGCAAGGCGGCGGCGAGGGGAGACGGCAAAGCGCCCGCGGCCGGGAAGGAGAAGGGAATGCCTCAGAGCGCCGCGATGCCGTCCCCGTTCCCGCCGATCGCCGACTACGCCTTCCTCTCCAACTGCCATACCGGCGCACTGGTGGCGCCCGACGGGGCGATCGACTGGCTCTGCGTGCCGCGGTTCGACTCGCCCAGCATCTTCGGGACGCTGCTCGACCGTGAAGCGGGCGCGTTCCGCTTCGCTCCCTTCGGAATCAACGTCCCGAGCAGCCGGATCTACGAGCCCGGCACGAACATCCTCAACACGACCTGGCACACGCCGACCGGATGGGCGATGGTGCGCGATGCCCTGACCATCGGCCCCACCCTGCACGAGGACGAGGTCACCCCGCACACACGCGCGCCCGCCGACGAGGACGCCCATCACATGCTCGTGCGAACCGTCCTCTGCATTGAGGGCTCCGTCGACATGGAGCTGCTCTGCGAGCCGGACTTCGACTATGGCCGGATCCCCGCCGAATGGTCGCTGCAGGACCGACAAACCGCCGACGCGAGCGGAGCGGATCTGACCGTCAGGCTCCGTAGCAGCATTCCGCTGGGGGTGGAGGGACAGATGACGCAGGCACGGCACACGCTCGGGAAGGGGGAGCAGGCCTTCTGCTCACTGTCCTGGGCGGAGGAGCTCGCCTCACCGGGGGACATGGACCAGGCGAACGCACGCATGAGCGAGACCGCCAACTACTGGCGCACGTGGGTCTCCAAGGCCCGGATGCCGGACCACCGCTTCCGAGGTGCGATCCAGCGCTCGGCCCTGACCGTCAAGGGGCTCACCTACATGCCCACCGGCGCCACCGTCGCCGCCCTAACGACCTCGCTGCCCGAGACCCCCGGCGGGGAGCGCAACTGGGACTACCGCTTCACCTGGATCAGGGACTCGACCTTCACGCTCCAGGCGCTGCACTACCTGGAGCTGGACTGGGAGGCCAACGAGTTCATGCAGTTCGTCGGCGAGCTCGAGCCGAACGAGGACGGCGGGCTGCAGATCATGTATGGGATCGATGGTCGGCGCGACCTCACCGAGACGACTCGGGATGACCTCTCGGGATACGCGGGAGCATCGCCCGTGCGTGTCGGTAACGGCGCCTTCGACCAGCGCCAGAACGACGTCTTCGGTGCCGCTCTCGATTCGATCCTGCTGCACAGCCAGCGGAGCCAGCGCCTGCCGCGTGGATTGTGGCCCGTGGTCCAAGCGCAGGCGGAGTGCGCGACGCAGGTCTGGCAGAGGCCGGACCAGGGGATCTGGGAGGCCCGGGGCAAGCCCCAGCACTACGTTTCCTCCAAGTTGATGTGCTGGGTCGCGATGGACCGGGCCTCGAAGCTCGCGGATATCCGAGGGGACTCGAAGCTCCAGGCGACATGGGGTGCCACGGCCGAGGAGATCCGCAAGGACATCCTGGACAAGGGTGTACGGGACAGGGTGCTGCGGCAGCACTACGACACCGACGCCCTCGACGCTTCGACCCTGTTGGCCGCCCTGTTCGGCTTCCTGCCGGGCGATGACGAAGTGCTCCGCAAGAGCGTGCTGGCAATCGCGGACGACCTCACCGAGGACGGATACGTACTGCGCTACCGGACCGGCCAGACCGACGACGGGCTCTCGGGCAAGGAGGGCAGCTTCCTGATCTGCTCCTTCTGGCTCGTCACGGGTCTGGCGGTCATTCGTGAGCAGCAGCGCGCGCGCGACCTGATGGACCGGCTGCTCCGCATCGCCTCGCCTCTCGGCCTCTATGCCGAAGAGTTCGACCCCACCACGGGCCGCCACCTGGGGAACTTCCCCCAGGCCTTCTCCCACCTCGCGCTGATCGAGGCGGCGGCGCGGATCATCCTCAGCGAACGCCTCAAGGAAGTCGGCGTCGACGCATGAGCGATTACGACGTGATCGTGATCGGCAGCGGCGCCGGCGGCGGCACCCTGGTCCACCAACTCGCGCCTTCCGGTAAGAGGATCCTCCTGCTCGAGAGGGGGGACTGGCTCCCCCGGGAGCCGCAGAACTGGCTCGCGCAGGACGTCTTCGCGGAAGGCCGTTACCAGTCGGACGACACCTGGTACGACAAGGACGGCAAGCAGTTCGCGCCGCAAGTCCAGTACTTCGTCGGCGGCGCCACCAAGATGTACGGTGCCGCTCTACCGCCTGCGGGCAGAGGACTTCGGCGAGGTCAAGCACGCCGATGGGGTCTCGCCCGCCTGGCCAATCCCGTATGAGGAGATGGAGCCCTTCTACACCAGGGCCGAGCAGCTCTACGAGGTGCGCGGCGCCCGGGGTGAGGACCCGACCGAGCCGCCGGTGAGCGCGCCCTACCCGCACCCGGCCGTGTCCCACGAGCCGCGCATCCAGCAGCTCGCCGACGACCTGGCCGCCGCCGGGTACCAGCCGTTCCATGCTCCCTGCGGCGTCCTGCTCGACGAGGGCAACATGCCGTTCAGCCGATGTGTTCGCTGTAACGACTGCGACGGGTTTCCCTGCCTGGTCCATGCCAAGTCCGACGCCGAGGTGATCGCGGTGCGGCCGGCACTCGAGCATAAAAACGTCACGTTGCTCATCAACGCGACGGCGCTGTCTCTCGAGACGAGCCCCGACGGCACCGAGGTCACAGGGGTGGTGGTGGAGCGCGAAGGGGAGACCGAGACCCACCGCGCAGACGTCGTCGTCGTCTCCTGCGGCGCCGCCAACTCGGCCAGGCTGTTGCTCGCCTCGGCGGGGGACAAGCACCCGAATGGCCTGGCAAACGGCTCCGACCAGGTCGGGCGCAACTACATGTTCCACAACAGCCAGGCCGTGCTCGCGCTCTCCAAGGAGCCGAACCCGACGGTCTTCCAGAAGACGCTGGGCCTCAATGACTTCTACCTCGCCGGTAACGAATTCGACCATCCCCTCGGGAACATCCAGATGGTCGGTAAGTCACAGGCGCCGATGTTCCGTGGCGAGAAGCCGCTGATGACCAAGCCGGCGCCCGAGTGGTCCCTCGATCGGATCGCCGCCCACGCCGTCGACTTCTGGCTATCGACGGAGGACCTGCCGAAGTCGGAGAACCGGGTCACGCTGAGCGAAAACGGGCGGGTGAAGATCGCATACAGCTACTCGAACGAGGGGCCGAAAAAGGAGCTCTACGACAAGCTCAAGTCGATGCTTGGCGAAATCGGCATGCATTCGGGCCACCTGTTGCCGCACGACGCGTACCTGAAGAACTCGATCCCGGTGGCCGGGGTGGCGCATCAGGCCGGGACCTGCCGTTTCGGGTCCGATCCGGCGAGCTCAGTGCTCGACACGAACTGTAAGGCGCACGAGGTGGACAACCTCTACGTCGTCGATACCAGCTTCTTTCCGAGCATCGGCGCGGTCAACCCGGCGCTCACGGCGATCGCCAATTCGATCAGGGTCAGCGACCACCTCCTGGAGCGATTGGGCTCCTAGGAGCCCGCCACTCGACGGGCAGGCCGTGGCGACGGATTCCCATCGAGTCCTGATCGTCGGGGGAGGCTTCGGTGGTCTGTTTGCAGCGAAGGCGCTGCGAGGCGCTCCGGTCCGCGTGACGCTCGTGGACCGGCACAACCACCATCTCTTCCAGCCCCTGCTCTACCAGGTCGCCACCGGGATCCTGTCCGAAGGCGAGATCGCGCCTCCGCTGCGCGGCGTTCTCCACCGTCAGGACAACGTCGCCGTCGAGCTCGCCGAGGTCAACGGCTTCGACCTCGAGGCCCGCATCGCGACGGCCATACGCCCGGACGGCGCCCCGATCGAGTTCCCCTACGACAGCCTGATCGTCGCCGCCGGCGCCGGCCAGTCCTATTTCGGCCATGACGAGTTCTCGCGCTGGGCGCCCGGGATGAAGACGATCAACGATGCTCTCGAGCTCCGCGGCCGCATTCTCGGGGCCTTCGAACTTGCGGAGCTGGAGGAAGACCCCGCGAAGCGACAGGAGTGGCTCACCTTCGTCGTGGTGGGCGGTGGCCCGACCGGTGTTGAGATCGCTGGGCAGATCGCGGAGCTGTCGCGGCGCGTGCTCAAGGATGACTTCCGGGAGATCGATCCGCGCAACGCCAAGATCCTCCTCTTCGACGGCGGCAAGGAGGTGCTGGCCACCTTCGGCGACCGGCTGTCTGGCAAAGCGGCGAGGGGTCTCGAGAGCCTCGGAATCGAGCTGCACATGTCGAGCATCGTCACGGACATCGATCGAACCAGCGTGGTCGTCAAGCATGGCGACGAGGAGCGCCGTATTCCCGCGCGGACGAAGGTCTGGGCCGCAGGAGTCCAGGCCTCACCGTTGGCCAGGATCCTGGGGGAGGCCACCGGCGCCGAGGTGGACCGCCCGGGGCGTATCAGCGTGCTCCCCGATTGCACGCTGCCCGGGCATCCGGAGGTGTTCGCGATCGGGGACATGATGGCCCTCGACGATCTACCGGGCGTCGCGGAGGTGGCGATGCAGCAGGGACTCCACGCCTCCAACACGATCAAGCGCCGACTGCTTGGCGAGGAACCCAAGGCGTTTCGGTATCGGGACCTCGGCAGCATGGCGACCATCTCCCGGTTCCGAGCGGTGGTCAGCTTCAAGGGCATCCAACTCTCGGGTTTCACCGGCTGGATGGCGTGGCTCTTCGTCCACCTCACGTTCTTGACGGGCTTCAGGAACCGGCTCGCGACCGTGCCGCGGTGGGCGTTCACGTTCATCGGCAACGCCCGGCCTCAAAGGACGATCAGCATGCAGCAGGTCGTAGCGCGCGTAGCCATGGACCAGGCCGGCGGGCGGACCTTTCTGCGGTCGCTTCTTGGAGAGGAGGCCGACCAGAAGAAGGCAGATCCGCCGCCCGAAGACGCTGGGGAAATAGGGTCACGTTGATGAGCCTGCCCATCCCCCTGTTGGCCGACGCCTCCTCGAACCTGCTGGCGGCTCGCACCCAGATGGGGTTCACCCTCGGCTTCCACATCGTCCTCGCCTGCTTCGGCGTCGCCTTTCCGCTGATAATGCTGATCGCCGAGTGGCACGGCCATCGGAAGAAGGACCCTGAGGCGCTTCGCCTGGCGCGCAATTGGTCGAAGGCTGTCGCGGTCCTCTTCGCCGTCGGCGCGGTGACCGGCACCGTTCTCTCCTTCGAGTTCGGCCTGCTCTGGCCGCGGTTCACGGGCCGCTTCGGTGATGCCTTCGGAATCGGCTTCGCGATCGAGGGGATCTTCTTCTTCCTCGAGGCGATCTTCATCGCCATCTACATCTACGGCTGGGACCGGCTCTCGCCCCGAGCGCACATGCTCGCCGCGGTCCCGATCGTGATCTCCGGGATCGGTGGCGCCTTCTCCGTGATC
>DATDJZ010000114.1:0-22785 GCA_036520315.1 Solirubrobacterales bacterium
GAGGGCACGCCCGAGCGAGTGGAGGTCGAGTTCCGCGGCCGACTCGCCGACCAGGACACTCGCATCCTTGCGATCGCGACCCTGGTCGGGATCCTCACCGGCCACACTGAGGAGCCGGTCAACCTGGTGAACGGCCCGCACATGGCAGAGGAGCGCGGCATCGAGCTCACCGAGACGCGCGACGCGTCCTCGGAGGACTTCACGGAGCTCGTGGTGGTGAGGCTGCACGGCGGCGATGAGGTCGTCGAGGTCGCGGGCACCGGCGTCGGCCCGCGCAATATCCCCTACCTGGCGCGGGTCTGGGGCGAGGACTTCTACCTGCCCTTCGCCGATCACCTGACAATCTTCCGATACACCGACCAGCCGGGAATGATCGGCCGCGTTGGGACGATCTTCGGCGAGGAGGGGGTCAACATCGTCTCGGCAGCGGTCGGCGCGGAGCCCGGCCGCGACACGGCGGTGATGGCGCTGACCACGGACGCTCCGGTCAACCAGTCGACGGTGGAGCGCCTCCTCGAGCAGGACGGATTCTCCGTCGGCCGAGCCGTCTCGCTGTAGGGTCCGAACATGAGGACGGTCGTGGTCACCGGCCATGGAGGGCCGGAGGTGCTCCAGGTCCAGGAGAGGCCCGATCCGTCGGTGGGTCCCGGCGAGGTGCGGATCATCGTCAAGGCGGCGGGCATCAACTTCGCCGACACGATGGCGCGGGTGGGCATCTATCCCGACGCGCCGAAGCCTCCCTGCGTCCTCGGCTACGAAGTCGCCGGTGAGGTCGAGTCCGTCGGCGAGGGGGTGGACGAGGTGAAGCCGGGAGATCGGGTCGTCGCCGGGGTCCGCTTCGGCGGCCACGCCGAGCTCGTCACGGTCCCGGCGGACCAGGTGCTGCCGTTGCCCGACCGACTGAGCTTCGAGCAGGGCGCGGCAGTGCCGGTGAACTACGCCACGGCCTACTGCGCGCTGGTCGTGATGGCGGGGATCAAGCCGGGCGAACGCGCCCTGATCCACGCGGCGGCCGGCGGGGTCGGCACCGCCGCGGTGCAGATCGCCCGCCACCACGGCGCCGAGGTCTTCGGCACCGCCTCCGCCTCCAAGCACGACGCCATCCGCGAGCTCGGCGTCGAGCACGCGATCGATTACCGCACCCAGGACTTCGAGCAGGAGGTGAGGAGGCTCACCGATGGCCAGGGCGTAGACGTCGCGATCGACGCCACCGGCCCGACCAACTTCCGCAAGGACTACCGCCTGCTGCGCCAGGGCGGGCGGCTGGTCATGTACGGGCTGTCCGAGGCGTCCGCCGGCACCGGCCGCGACCTGCGCAAGCTGCTCGGCAGCCTGGCCCGGATGCCCTTCGCGACGCTGCCCTGGTGGAAGAGCCTGCAGCTGATGAGCGAGAACAAGGGCGTCTTCGGACTCAACATGCTCCACTGGTGGGACCGGGAGGGCGACGTGACGCGGATCACCGGCCCGCTAATCGAGGAGCTCGAGCAGGGCGAGCTCGAGCCCGTGGTGGCCGAGGCGTTTCCCTTCGACCGCGCCGGGGACGCCCACCGCTTCATCGCAGAGCGGCGGAACATCGGCAAGGTCGTGCTGGTCCCCTGAAGGGCGCTCTTAACGGGGTTCACCGGGGTTATGGCAGGCGAATGAAGCTTGGACCCAGGAGAACACTTTGCGCAGCCGCTGCGCTCGCCGCTGTCGCTGCGATCGCCCCCGCGACCGCCTCGGCCCGACCGGGCGTGACCGCTTCGGTCTCGACGATCCACGGCCGCGGCGCGACCACCGCCGCGTCGATGAACGTGCTGACCCTCAACGACTATCGCGGCATCGCCAACCGGATCAGCCTCTTCACCGGGCCCACCGGGCGCCTGGTGCTGACGGCGCCTGAGGGCCTGGGGGATCCCGACACCAGCGGCTCGGCCTGCGCCTTGGACAACGCCAAGTCCGGTGAGTCGACCGCGCAGGAGGTGAGTTGCGCGCCCGGCTACATCGGGGCGATCGTCGGGGACCTCGGCCGCGGCAGCGACACCGTCGATGCCGACCCCTTGCTTCCGGTGATGATCGGAGCCGTGATCGACGGCCAGGTCCGGCCGCTCGAAGGGGGACCTGGCCGCGACCGCCTGGTCGGTGGAGCCGTCGCAGATCTGCTCGAGGGTGACGGGGGGTCGGACTCGATGGCGGGCGGCGGCGGTCAGGACCACCAGAGCGGCGGGCCCGGCGCCGACAATCTGAGCGGCGGCGCCGCGAACGACTGGCTGAGTGGTGGCGGCGGCCCGGACAAGCTGAGCGGGGGAGGCGGCAGGGACGTCTGCCGTGGCGCCGGCGGGCTCGATACGCAGAAGAACTGCGAGACCGCTCGCGGAATTCCGTAGTAATGATGCGAGGGTGCTCCGAGGCGTAGCTGAGGAGCAACCCGCTTTACGGCGAAGCCGGCCTATAGGTTTGGCTCCGTGCTAACCGCAAGCATCGGCAGCGCCTATCAGCACGGAATCGTCGACACCGGGCGTGAGCCGCACTTTCTCTTCTTCGTTGCCTTCCTGCTCACCTTCGGCTTCATCCGCACCAGCACCCACATGATCCGGGCGCAGGTCAGCTGGTGGCCGGGCAACGTGTCGGTCGGCGGCACGCACATCCACCACCTGGTCTGGGGGATCCTCCTGATCCTGATCAGCGGCTACATCGCGGTCGCCATTGCGCCCGAAAGCCCCTGGCGGGAGGTCGTGGCCGTGTTCTTCGGCATCGGGACCGGCCTCACGCTGGACGAGTTCGCACTCTGGCTCAACCTCAAGGACGTCTACTGGGAGAAGGATGGGCGGAAGTCCATCGACGCGGTGATCATCGCCTCTGCCGTCTCGGGGGTGCTGCTCATCAGTCTGCGCTCGTGGATCGACTTGACGACCCAGGTCGCGGACGAGATTCAGGCCATCGTTGGAGCGATCGGCCTCATCGGCGTCATCGTCGCCCTCATCAATGCAGCGAAGGAGAAGTTCGGAATGGCGATCTGGAGCATCCTGGTGCCGGTCGCCGGAATCGCGAGCGCCTTCCGGCTGGCGAAACCCCATTCAGTCTGGGCGCGGCTCTTCTACCGCCACGACAAGAAGGAACGCTCGGAGCAGCGTTTTGCCGGCTCTCGCGGCCAGCCCTTCTGGAAGCGACGCGGCGAGCTACTTGGCCGTCTCAGGCTCCGCCCGCGCGGCGCCGGCGGAACCTGAGAACACCAGCTCGTCGATCACCACACCGAGCGAGGCCGCGGTGGGAATGGCGAGAAGTGCGCCCAGCACCCCGGCCAGGTTCGCCCCCACGATCACGGCGACGATCGCCACCGCCGGGTTCAGCTTGAGCGCGCCGCCCTTATAGAGCAGCGGCTGGATGATCCGGTCCTGGAGCTGCTGGTAGACGAGGAAGATGGCCAGCCAGACGATCGCGTCGCCGGGCCCTCCGTCGATCAGCAACACGATGAAGACCGAGAAGCCGCCGATCGTCAGGCCGATCAGCGGGATCAGGTCGAGGAAGGCGACCAGCACCGCCAGCGGCAGGGCGAGGTGGAATCCCTCCGCCTCGAGGAACGCCCAGGTGAGGAAGCCGGCGGCGATCGCGAGCAGCAGGTTGACGCTGACGTAGGCCTTGACCACCTCGGCCACCCGGTTGGCGATCCGGCGGGAACGGTCGCGCTGAATGGCGGGCAGTCGGCCGGTGCCCCTCTCGACCATTCCCCGGCCGTCCATCAGCAGGAAGAAGGTCAGGGTGATGACGGTGATCGCGGCCAGGAGGTGCTCGAGGAGGCTGACGGTGAACGAGCCGATTGTGCTCGCGCCGCTCGACAGGTGCGAGGGCAGCGTGCTCGCCTCCTGGGTCAGCTTCTGGGTGATGCCGTACTTCTGGTTCAGCTCCTGGAACTGCTGGTTGTTGTTCGCCCAGTTCTCGAAGTCGTGGACGTATCCGGGGAGCTTGTGGGCGAGCCCCTCGATGTCATGGACGATCGGCGGGAAGACGTGCAGGGTCAGAAAGATCAGCGCCGCCAGGGCGACCAGGTAGACGATCAGGATCGCGAGCACCCGCGGCATCTGCCCATCGCGTGGCCAGGCGCGTTGGATCAGGCTGACGGCGGGGTCGAGCGCGAGGGCCAGGAAGATCGCAGCCGCCACCCACTGCAGGGTCGTCCGCGTATGCATCAGCGCGATCGCCAGCAGCAGCGCCACCGCGATCCAGAAGAGCGCGACCAGCACGACCTTCGCGACCGCCCGAGCCTCGATCCCCTCCGCGCGCATCGGATAGGACGCTAAAGAGCGGGCCGGACCCAACCTCGACGCCGCCACCTTGGAGATTCACTCCCCCTGCGCTACTCTGCGCGGACTTCGATGACGCACCGGCTCGACAGCCTCGCGCTTCTCCTTCTCCTCCCCCTTCGGGGGGAATAGCGCTGGGCGGCGCGAGAGCCGCGAACTCAGGAACAGGTCATCGGAAGTCCCAGGAGAAGGAGGTAGTCATGAATGACGTAGGCGGTGTAGGCGGTCCGGTTTCGGACGAGAACCGGGTCCACATCTTCGATACGACGCTGCGCGACGGTGAGCAGTCGCCCGGCATTTCGCTGAACACGCAGGAGAAGGTCGAGATCGCTCAGCAGCTCGCCCGCCTGGGTGTGGACGTGATCGAGGCCGGCTTCCCGATCACCTCACCCGGCGACTTCGAGGCCGTCGAGGCGATCGCCCATCGAGTGGAGGGCCCCGTGATCTGCGGGCTGTCCCGCACCCACAAGGCGGACATCGACGCAGCCTGGAACGCGATCAAGGACTCCGAGCGGCCGCGGATCCACACGTTCATCTCGACCTCCGACATCCACATCGAGCATCAGCTGCAGACGACGCGCGAGGACGTCAAGGGTCAGGCGAAGGCCGCCGTGGCGCTGGCGAAGTCCTATTGCGAGGACGTCGAGTTCTCGCCGATGGACGCGACCCGGGCCGACATCGAGTTCACGGCTGAGGTCTGCGCGATCGCGGTCGCCGAGGGCGCCAACGTGATCAACATCCCGGACACAGTCGGCTACACGACCCCGGAGGAATACGGGGCCTACTTCCGCCGCCTCTACGAGCTGGTCCCGGAGCTTGCCGAGGTCGAGATCTCCGTCCACTGCCATGACGACCTGGGCATGGCCGTTTCCAACTCCTACGCCGGGCTGCTCGCCGGCGCGCGTCAGGTGGAGTGCGCCGTCAACGGGATCGGCGAACGGGCGGGCAACTGCTCGCTGGAGGAGATCGTGATGCTGCTGCGGACCCGCCGCGACGTCCACGGTCTGGACACCGGGATCGACGCTCGGGAGTTGGCCCGCACGAGCCGCATGGTCTCCCGTCTGACCGGGTACTCGGTGCCGCCGAACAAGGCGGTCGTGGGCCGGAACGCCTTCGCTCACGAGTCCGGCATCCACCAGGACGGCGTGCTCAAGGAGCGCTCGACGTACGAGATCATGGACGCGACTGAGGTGGGGCTGGAGTCCAACTCCATCGTGCTGGGCAAGCACTCCGGCCGCCACGCCCTCCAGGACGCCCTGAAGGAGCTGGGCTTCAAGGTCGAGGGCGGAGCGCTGAACCAGGCGTTCAAGCGCTTCAAGCAGATCGCGGACAAGAAGAAGCAGGTCACCGCGCTCGACCTGGAGGCGATCGTCTCCGACGAGATGCGCGAGTCGGCCGAGGCGTACAACCTGAAGTGGTTCGAGATCGAGTCCGGTTCGCAGCGCCCGCCGCAGGCACGCGTCAGCGTCGTCCTCCCGAGCGGCGAGGAGTCGATCGCCGAGTCATCCGGCGACGGGCCGGTGGACGCGATCTTCGGGGCGATTCGCGAGGCGACGGGCACCGACGCCGAGCTACAGCGCTACGAGGTCGAGGCCGTCACGGGCGGCACCGACGCCCTCGGCCAGGTGGGCGTCTCGGTGCGCGCCAACGGGCGGCTCGCCAGCGGCCAGGGCGTGGCGACCGACATCCTCGAGGCGTCGGCGCGAGCCTTCGTCCGCGCGATCTCGAACGCCCTGGAGGGCGTCGCCATACGGGAGGCGGAGGATGCGACGAGGGACGCCGCCGTGGAGCGCACGCCGGGTCCGTGAGAAATAGGCTGGGTCCGTGAAGACCGTCCGGATGCCCGACGCCCCGCAGGCGAGCTCGCCCTTCTGGTGGTTCTGGGAACGGTTCACGGACGTGCACAGGGCGGTCTACAAGGCCAGCAACGGAAAGGTCGGTGGCACCTACGGCCGCGCGCCGGTTGCGCTCGTCGATTCGGTGGGGCGGAAGAGCGGCAAGCGGCGTACGCACCCGCTGCTCGCGACCAAGGATGGAGACAACATCGTCGTCGTCGCCTCCAAGGGCGGTGTGCACAAGCACCCAGCCTGGTATCTGAACCTGATGGCCAACCCGGAAACCACCGTCAACTGGTACGGAGAGGTCCGGAGGATGCGCGCCAGGGAGACCGAGGGGGCCGAGCGCGAGCGCCTCTGGAAGCAGATGACCGACGTCTACCCGACCTACGAGGACTACCAGCGGCGGACCGACCGGCAGATCCCGGTCATCCTGCTCGAGCCGACGACTTGACATACGGGCGTACGTGATAGCGTACACGCCGTCCGATGTCGAGCACGACCGAGATCGAGGAGACGAACGGGAGCGCGTTGACCGCGGACGCAGTCGTCGGTGCGCGGGTCAAGAGCCTTCGCGAGGCGATGGATCTCTCACTCCGCGATCTCGCCGAGCGCAGCGGGGTCAGCGCGCCGATGCTCTCCCAGGTCGAGCGCGGGGACACCAGCCCGACGCTGGCGATCGCGGAGAAGATCGCCTCCGGGCTCGACCTGACGTTGTCTCAGCTGCTGAGACTGGATGAGGACCGCCACGTGGTGATCGTCCCCGCCGGCAAGGGCCGGACGCGCCGCAGGCGCGGGCACAAGCTCGAGGAGCTCACCCCGCCGCTCCCAGGCCAGCGAGCCGATGTCTCGGTCCACACCCTGACGCCAGGCGCCGCGACCGGAGCGCCCGATGACCCGCCCATGCATGAGCCCGGCAGCCGGGAGACGACCGTGGTGATCGAGGGAACAGCGGAGCTCTTCATCGACGGAGGGCGGCACGAGCTCCGCGAGGGGGACAGCGTCACCTTCGACGCCGACCTGCCGCACCACTTCGAGAACAATGGAGAGACCGACGCCCGGCTGATCGCCGTCGTCGCGGCCGGGCTCAGGCGAGGCTAGGAGGCCCCATGGCAAAGAACCTCTTCGAGAAGATCTGGGACGCACACGAGGTCGACGGCGATCTGATCTACATCGATCTCCACCTCGTGCACGAGGTCACCTCGCCCCAGGCGTTCGACGGTCTGCGTATTGCGGGCCGGGAGGTCCGGCGGCCCGACAAGACGCTGGCCACGGCCGACCACAACGTGCCGACCGACGGCACGCCTGCCGCCCGGCTGATCGCTGACGAGCTCTCGCGCAAGCAGGTCGAGGCGCTGGAGAGCAACTGCGAGGAGTTCGGCATCCCGCTCTACTCGCTCGGGTCGGACCGACGGGGGATCGTCCACGTGATCGGCCCCGAGCTCGGCGTCACGCAGCCGGGCATGACGATCGTTTGCGGCGACTCCCACACCTCGACGCACGGTGCCTTCGGCGCGCTTGCCTTCGGGATCGGCACGTCGGAGGTCGAGCACGTGCTGGCGACCCAGTGCCTGGGCTCGCGCAAGCCAAGGACGATGCGGATCAACTACTCAGGGGAACTCGGTTTCGGCGTCACCGCCAAGGACCTCATCCTGGCGACGATCGGCCGGCTCGGCGTCGGCGGCATGCAGGGATACGCGGTCGAATACGCGGGCGGGGCGATCCGCGCTCTCTCCATGGAGAACCGGATGACGATCTGCAACATGACGATCGAGGGCGGCGGCCGGGCCGGGATGGTCGCTCCCGACGAGAGGACATTCGACTACGTCCGCGGCAAGCCCGGTGGGCCGGCTGACTTCGACGCTGCGGTGGAGAGCTGGCGCCAGCTCCCGACCGATGAGGGTGCGAGCTTCGACACCGAGGTCGAGGTCGACGCCACCGCGATCTCACCGATGGTCACCTGGGGGACCACCCCAGGCATGGTCGTCCAGGTGACCGACGCCGTCCCGGACCCGGACCGGATGGACTCGCCCGCTGACCGCGAGGCCGCGCAGCGCGCGCTCGCCTACATGGACCTGCGGCCGGGTACCCCGATGACGGACATCCCGCTCGACCGGATCTTCATCGGCTCATGCACAAACTCGCGGATCTCCGATCTGCGCGAGGCGGCCTCGCTGGTCGACGGTCGCAAGATCTCCTCGAGCCTGCGCGGGATGGTCGTCCCGGGCTCTCAGCAGGTGAAGGCCGACGCGGAAGCCGAGGGCCTCGATGATGTATTCCGGTCGGCCGGATTCGAGTGGCGCGAGTCGGGGTGCTCCGCCTGCCTGGGGATGAACCCGGACATCCTCCAGCCGGGAGAGCGCTGTGCCTCGACCTCCAACCGAAACTTCGAAGGCCGCCAGGGCGCCGGCGGGCGAACCCACCTGGTCAGCCCGAAGATGGCGGCGGCCGCCGCAGTCGAGGGCCGCTTCGTCGACATCAGGGAGTGGACCTAGCCATGGATCCGATCGAGATCATCGAGGGCAAGGTCGCTGTGCTCGACCGCCACGACGTCGACACCGACCAGATCATGCCCAAGCAGTTCCTGAAGCGGACCGAGCGCACGGGTTATGGCGAGTTCCTCTTCTACGACTGGTTCCGGTCGGGAGAGATCGAGCTCGAGCAGCACCCGATCCTGGTCGCGGGCCGGAACTTCGGCTCGGGATCATCCCGCGAGCACGCCGTCTGGGGTCTCAAGGACTACGGCTTCGATGCGGTGATCGCACCCTCGTTCTCGGACATCTTCTATTCCAACTGCACGAAGAACGGTTTGCTGCCGGTGATCCTCGACGAGGAGCACTGTCGCGCCGTCGGCGCGGCCGGCGAGGCGCGGATCGACCTCGACGACCAGACCGTCAACACGAAGGACGGCGTCTTCCAGTTCGAGATCGACGAGGACATCAAGCACCGGCTCCGCAACGGGCTCGACGACGTGGCGCTGACGCTGCAGCGGGTGGATGCCATCGACGACTTCGAGGCCGCGGGCCGCGCCGACGCCGGCCCCGTGACCACCTCGCTGTGAGCTCCGCAAGCCCAATGAACACCGGGCCCCGGGAGTGGGACGCCGAGACCTACGACCGCGTCTCCGATCCGCAGTACCAGTGGGGCCTCGAGGTGCTCGACCGCCTCGAGCTGAAGGGTGACGAGACGGTGATCGACGCCGGTTGCGGGTCTGGCCGCGTCACCGAGAAGCTCCTGGAGCGGTTGCTGAACGGCCAGGTGATCGGCGTCGACGGATCCACCGAGATGGTCGGCGTGGCGGAGGAGCGGTTTGCCGGCGACGTCCGCGCCTCATTCTTCGTATCCGATCTGTTGGAGCTGACTCCGGCGCTGTTGGAGGCGCATGGCGGCCCCGGGCAGGTTGACGTGGTCTTCTCGACGGCGACATTCCATTGGATCCAGGACCATGGCCTGCTCTTCTCGCGGATCCACTCCGTACTCCGCCCAGAGGGCCGACTGGTCGCGCAGTGCGGGGGGGAGGGCAATGTCGCCCGGCACGCCCAGACGATCGCAACTGTCGGCGCGCGACCGGAGTTCCGGACCTACTTCGAGGATCTGCCCGCGATGTGGAACTTCGCTCCCGCCGAGGAGACGGCGGAGAAGCTGCGCGCGGCGGGGTTCAAGGACGTGCACTGCGAGCTGATTCCCAAGTTCGTCACGCCGGAGCAGCCCTACGAGTTCCTGACGACGGTGACCCTCGGGCCGATCCTCGCCCGGCTCCCGGAGGAGCGCAGGCGACCCTTCGCCGAAGCGGTGATCGATGCGTCGGACGACCCGCTCACCCTGGACTACGTCCGCCTCAACATCGATGCCCGCCGTGCCTAGGATCGCGCTCCTCCCAGGCGACGGCATCGGCCCCGAGATCGGGGCCACCGCGAGACAGGTCCTTGAGGCGCTCGGGGACTTCCAGATCGAGGAGCATCCGATCGGCGGCGTCTCGATTGACGAGCACGGCACGGCGCTCACCGACGAGGTGCTCGAGGCCTGCCGTCAATCGGATGCAGTGCTGCTCTGCGCCGTCGGCGGTCCCAAGTGGGACACCACGGATCCCGACAAGCCACGCCCCGAGCAGGGACTGCTCGGCCTGCGCAAGGGACTTGGCCTGTTCGCCAACCTCCGCCCGGTGCGTCCCAGCGAGGCGCTGCTGGAGGCGAGCCCACTGCGCCGCGAGCGGATCGAGGGCACTGATCTACTCGTCGTCCGCGAGCTCACCGGCGGCATCTACTTCGGCGACTCGGGGCGCGAGGGGGACCGGGCTCACGACGACTGCGCCTACACCGTTGAGGAGATCGAGCGGATCGCGCGCGTCGGCTTCGAGGCGGCCGGCGAGCGCAGGGGGAAGCTGACCTCGGTCGACAAGGCCAATGTGCTGGAGACCTCGCGGCTCTGGCGGGAGACCGTGACCCGCCTGGCGCCCGAGTACGAGGAGATCGAGCTCGACCACCTGTTGGTCGACAACGCGGCGATGCAACTGGTCTCTCGGCCCGCCGAATTCGACGTGATCGTCACCGAGAACCTCTTCGGCGACATCCTCAGTGACGAGGCGGCGATGCTGACCGGCTCACTGGGAATGCTGCCGTCGGCCAGCCTAGGGGAGAGCGGCCCAGGCCTGTACGAGCCGGTGCACGGCTCGGCACCCGACATCGCCGGCACCGGCAAGGCAAACCCGCTCGCCACGCTCCTGTCGGTGGCGATGATGCTCCGCTACGGCCTCGGCATGCATGCGGAAGCGGATCGGCTGGAGGGGGCGGTCGACTCGGCGCTCAACCAGGGGCTGCGCACCGCCGACCTCGCAGGCGGAGAAGGCACCCGCGAGGTGGGCACGGAGGAGATGACCGGGGCCGTTCTCGCGGCCCTCTAGCATCGGGCATACTTGGCGCCACGTGGAGACCGCTGAGTACATCTGGATGAACGGCGACTTCGTCCGCTGGGACGAAGCCAAGATCCACGTGCTCAGTCACGGGCTCCACTACGGCAGCGGTGTCTTCGAGGGCATCCGCTGCTATGAGACGGAGCGCGGATCCGCGATCTTCCGGCACGATGAGCACCTGAATCGGCTGGTTCGCTCGGCGGGCCTCTATGACATCCAGCTCGGCTACGAGCCTGAGGAGATCCGAGAGGCAACCAAGGAGCTGATCCGCCGCAACGGGCTGAAGAGCTGCTACATCCGGCCGATCGCCTTCAGGGGCTATGGCGAGATGGGCCTGTATGCCAAGAGCGCCCCGGTCGAGATGGTGATCGCCGTCTGGCCCTGGGGTGCGTACCTCGGCGAGGAGGGCAAGAAGCACGGCGTCCGGGCCACGGTTTCCCCCTGGCGACGGATCTCACCTGACAGCCTGATCCCGGCGTCGAAGGCCTCGGGCCAGTACCTCAACTCGATCCTCGCGAAGAACGCCTCGGTCGAGGCCGGCTACGACGAGGCGATCCTGCTCGACCACCGCGGGATGGTCTGCGAGGGAACGGGCGAGAACATCTTCGTGATCCGCGACGGGATCGTGCTAACGCCGCCTTTCGTCGCCTCGATCCTGGACGGGGTCAACCGCAAGTCGATCATCCAGATCGCGCGTGACCTCGGCTACAAGGTCGAGGAGCGCGACATCGGGCGAGCGGAGCTCTACCTCGCGGATGAGGTCTTCCTGACCGGGACGGCCGCGGAGCTGGTGCCGGTCAAGGAGATCGACCACGCCATCCTCGGCGAGCCCGGCGAGATCACCCGTGTGCTGCAGGCAAAGTTCGACGATGCCCTCCACGGGCGCGCCGAGGAGTACCTGGAGTGGCTCGACTTGATCGAGGAGCCCTCATCGCCGGCCGCAGACCGCGCTCCCGCCGGAGCGAAGGCCGAGGTTCAGTAAATTGGCCTCCTGATGCCGCGCCGCTTCACAGGGCGAATTACGGGCACCGCTGCCGCCTAGCGGCACGCGGTTCTCGCACGGCCCCGTTCAGGGGTTCCCACGCCCACGACGAAGCAGAAAGGCAGCGATGCGACAGGTACTCCTCTACGACACGACTTTGCGCGACGGCATGCAGGGCCCGGGCATGTCCCTGTCCGCACAGGAGAAGGTGCGTGTCGTCCGCAAGCTCGACGAGCTCGGGATCCACTTCATCGAGGCAGGCTTCCCGGGATCCAACCCGAAGGAGCTCGAGCTGTTCGAGATGCTCGCCGAGATTCAGCTTCGGCAGGCCGCCGTCTGCGCCTTCGGCATGACCCGGCGCCGCGACACGGAGGCGGCCGAGGACGGGGCGCTGCGGCTGTTGGCGACGGGATTCGCCCCTGTGGTGACGCTCGTCGGCAAGACCTGGGGCCTGCACCTGGAGAAGGTCACCAAGGTGAGTCGCGAGGAGAACCTGGCGATGATCCGCGACTCGATCGCCTACCTGACGAGCGCCGGCAAGCGGGTGATCTATGACGCCGAGCACTTCTTCGACGGCTATCGCGACGATGCCGGCTATGCGCTCGACTGCGTCAACGCAGCGGCTGAGGCCGGGGCTGAGAACGTGACCCTCTGCGACACCAATGGATCGAGCCTGCCGGCGCAGATCGCCGAGGCGACCAGGACCGTGGTCGACGATCTCGACGTCCCGATCGGCATCCACACCCACAACGACCTCGAATGCGCGGTGGCCAACTCGCTGACCGCGGTGGAGCAGGGGGCGAGCCTCGTGCAGGGCACGATGAACGGGATCGGCGAGCGCACCGGCAACGCGAACCTCACCTCGATCCTGCCGGCGCTGCAGCTGAAGATGGGTTACGAGTGCGTGAGCGAGGACCAGCTTGCACGGCTCACCGGGATCGCCCATTTCATCACCGAGCTGCTCAACATCACGCCGCTCCCGGACCAGCCCTTCGTCGGCCGCAGCGCCTTCGCCCACAAGGGCGGCATGCACGTCGCCGGGGTGAATGCCGACGCGCGCACCTTTGAGCACATGGACCCGGCACTGGTCGGGAACGAGCGCGAATTGGTCGTCTCCGAGCTCTCCGGCAAGGGGACCGTGCTCGGGCGCGCCGAGCGCGCCGGCATCCCGCTGGACGACGAGCAGGCCGCAAAGGCGGTGCGCACCCTGAAGGAGCGCGAGCACCGCGGCTATCACTACGAAGCGGCCGATGCCTCGTTCGAGCTCCTGCTGCGCAAGGAGGGCGGCCGCTACGAGCCGCTCTTCCGCCTGGAGGGCTTCCGGGTCCTGGTGGAGAAGCGCGAGGACGGCAAGGTGGTCACAGAGGCGACCATCAAGGTCTGGGTCGAGGGCGAGCGCTACCTGCGAACCGCCGAGGGAAACGGCCCCGTGAACGCGCTCGACAAGGCCCTGCGCGGGGCGATCATGGACCGCCACCCCCACCTTGCTGACATCGAGCTGACCAACTACAAGGTGCGGATCCAGGACGAGCACCACGGCACCGGGGCCGTCACGCGCGTTCTGCTCGACTCGTCCGATGGGGAGCAGGAGTGGGGATCCATCGGGGTCTCGGAGAACATCATCGAGGCCTCCTGGGAGGCTCTGGTCGACTCGCTCGAGTACGCCTTCCAGCCACGCGAAGAGAGCACCTCACCGAGTGAACGAACCGATACCGCTCGCACGACCTGAGCTCGGCCCGCGAGAGGAGGAGCTGCTGCTGGAGGTGGTCCGCTCCGGCTCGCTCTCGCTGGGTCCGAAGCTGGAGCAGTTCGAGAACGACTTCTCCGACTGGATGGGCGGGAGTTGCTACGCCGTGGCCGTATCGAGCGGGACCGCTGCGCTCCACCTGGGCGTCCGCGCCCTGGGTTGGAGCCTGGGGGACGAGGTCGTCACCAGCCCTCTGAGCTTCGTCGCCTCGACGAACTGCCTGCTCTACGAGGGGGCCAAGCCGGCCTTCGCCGACATCGACCCGGTCACGCTGACGCTCGAACCGGAAGCGGCCGCCGCAGCCGTGGGAGAGAAGACCGCCGGCGTGCTGCCCGTTCACATCTTCGGGTATCCCGCCGATCTGCCGGCGTTCCGCAAGATCGCCTCGGATCGAGGACTGGGGATGCTCGAGGACGCCTGCCAGGCGCTCGGAGCCGTCGATCGCACCGGCAAGAGGATCGGGACGAACGGGAACCTCGCGACGTTCGCCTTCTACGCGAACAAGCAGATGACCACCGGCGAGGGGGGGATCCTGGTCATTCCCGACCGCGAGGTCGCTGAGGCCGTGCGCAGCGAGCGCAACCAGGGCCGGACCCCCGACCTGGAGCAGGTCGATCATGACCGGATCGGGTTCAACTACAGGCTCACCGACCTGCACGCCGCGATCGGCATCGCCCAGCTCGAGCGCCTGGACGAGATGCTGAACGCCCGCGACAACGTCGCGGCCATGTACCGCGAGCGGCTCACCCAGCTGGGCGCCGAGCCGGCGGGGGAGAACGAGAACCACGACATCGTCCTGCCATGCGAGAACAACGGCGATGAGCGGCGCAGCTGGTTCGTCTTCGTGGTGCAGCTCCCTGAGGGCGCCGACCGCAAGGCGGTGATCGGCGAGCTGGCGAAGAGCGGCATCGCGTCCAGGGCCTATCTGCCCTGCATCCACCTGCTGCAGCCCTATCGGGATCGCTTCGGCTACAAGGGCGGTGAGTTCCCCGTCGCGGAGCGGGTCTCGGAACGATCGCTGGCCCTGCCGTTCTTCACCTCGATGACCGAGTCACAGGTGGATCGGGTCTGCACGACGCTCGGCGAGGCGCTCGGTAAGTAGTCAGGCGGGCAGGCTACCCGCAGGGCGCAAGCCATCCGACGGGAGCCAAGGTCGCCCGCCCTAGACTCGTCGCATGGCCCGCTTCTCAGAAGAACAGGACCCGCTCTTCCGGCGGATCAACTCCTCGATCTCGTTCGATTGGCGCCTGGCGTCCTTCGACATCGAGCAGTCGAAGGCGCACGCCCGCGCCATCGCCAAGCTCGGGGTGCTCGACGAGGGCGAGCTCGAGCAGATCACCGACGGGCTGGAGCGGGTGGGTGGTGAGCTCGACCGGGGGACCTTCGAGTTCCACCAGGACGACGAGGACATCCACATGGCGATCGAGCGTCGCCTCACCGAGCTGATCGGCCCGCTCGGCGGCAAGCTCCACACCGCACGCTCGCGGAATGACCAGGTGGCGACCGATCTGGCGCTCCTGGTCCGAGCGCATTCGGCCCGCGCAATCGCCCTGCTCGAGTCCCTGATGGAGACGCTGGTGGTGCAGGCCGAGGCGCACCGCGACTGGCCGGCGCCCGCCTACACCCATCTGCAGCGGGCGCAGCCCGTCTACCTCGGCCACCACCTGCTCGCGTACTTCTGGATGTTCCAGCGGGACGCCCGCCGGTTCTTCCGCGCCGCCGAGGCGACCACCGATATGCCGGCGGGCTCGGGAGCTCTCGCGGGGCTCAACTGGGACGTCGATCGGGACGCGCTCGCAGCCGACCTGGGGTTCGAGCGCCCTTACGCGAACTCTCTCGACGCGGTCTCCAACCGCGACTTCGCCCTCGACTATCTGTCGGCGGCGGCGATCTGCGCGATGCACCTCTCGCGGCTCGGCGGCGAGATCGTGCTCTGGTCGAGCCAGGAGTTCGGCTTCGTCGAGCTGCCGGACTCGTTCGCCTCGGGCTCGAGCATCATGCCCCAGAAGAAGAACCCGGATGCAGCCGAACTGCTTCGCGGCAAGGCGCCGCGGGTGGCGGCATCCCTGCAGAGCCTGCTGGGAACGATGCACGCCCTGCCCCTCGCGTACAGCAAGGACCTCCAGGAGGACAAGGAGCCGCTCTTCGACGCGGTTGACAACCTGGAGCTCTGCCTCGCCGCGGCCACCGGCATGCTGGCCGGGATCAGCTTCAACCGGGAGCGACTCGCGGCAGCCGCCGAGGACGAGATGCTGGCCGCGACCGACCTGGCCGATGCCCTCGTCCAGGAGGGGGTTTCCTTCCGGGAGGCTCATGGGCTGGTGGGCGGCCTGGTCAGGGCGGCTGTCGATTCGGGCAGATCGCTCTCGGAACTGAGCGACTCGGAGCTCGACGGGGTGCCCGAAGAGGCCCGCCAGGCCGTGCGGCGCGCGCTCGAGGCGGGGCGGACCATCGAGTCGAAGGTCTCGGCCGGCGGCACCGCCTCCTCCAGAGTGGACGAGCAACTGAAGCGGGCGCAGGAGGCGCTCACGGCGCTGCGCGGGTGAAGCGGGAATTCTTCGACCGCTCGGTGCACGAGGTCGCGCGCGACCTGATCGGCTGCCGGCTCGCCGTGGGTGAGACGGCCGGGGTGATCGTGGAGACCGAGGCCTACGAGGCGAGCGATCCGGCCTGCCATGCCTACATCGGGCGCACCGCCCGGAACGAGGTGCTCTTCGGGCCGCCGGGGCATGCCTACGTCTACCTCTCCTACGGGATCCACAGCCTGCTCAACTTCGTCACCGAGCCGGAGGGCACGGCCTCGGCGGTGCTGATCCGTGCACTCGAGCCGACCGACGGGATCGAGGTGATGCGCGAGCGCCGCGGGCGCGTTGGTGCGAGGGCGCACGAGAGCGCGACCCGTGAGATGGAGCGACTTTGTTCCGGGCCGGGCAAGCTGACCGAGGCGCTCGCTGTGGACCTCTCGCTCAACGGGGCGGACCTGCTCCAGCCGCCGTTCGAGCTCTCGGAGGGGGCGGACCGGCTCGAGATCGTCACCTCCGAACGAATCGGCATCACCAAGGCCGCCGAACTGCCGTGGCGCTACTCGGTCGCCGGCAGCCGCTACGTCTCGAAGCCGTGGCCGTCGGGCGAGAGTGCGCGACAGCGCGACCCGTTCAGTTCCGGGCGCGCTGCCTAGAGACCCGTGCCGCCGGTGCCGCCCGTGCTGGGCGCGCCGCCACCGCCACCGCCTCCTCCGCCACCGGAAGTCGGTGGGGGCGCCACGGTCGGTCCACCGCCGCCGCCGCCGCTGTTGCCACCGCCACCGCCTCCACTGGAGGACGAGCTCGACGAAGAACTCGACGGCGACGGGTAAGAGCTGCTCGAGCTTGACGAGCTCGAGTCCGAATCCGAGTCCGAGTCGCCATTGTCGCTCTCCTCGGCCTTGTGCTGACTGTAGATCGACTCGACGGCGCTCATGATCCGGCCCCAGATCAAGGCGGGATAGGTGCCGCCGTCCACCGGGCCGCCGTTGTAGTCGGTCGACATCGACTCGGTGCTGTCGGCGTGCCCAACCCAGACGCAGGCGGTGAAGTGGTCGGTGCCTCCGCAGAACCAGGCGTCGCCGTTGTTATCGGTCGTGCCGGTCTTGCCCCAGGCGTTGTTGCCCGCGGACTGGGCCAGGACGCCGGTCCCGCCGAGAACGTTCGCGTGGAGGATGCTCTTCATCGTCGAGGCGACGCCGGAGGAGAGGATCCGAATCTTGCGGGGCTTGTCCTCGGCGAT
Organism: Solirubrobacterales bacterium; assembly: GCA_036520315.1. GTDB lineage: Bacteria > Actinomycetota > Thermoleophilia > Solirubrobacterales > 70-9 > DASUPK01. Next base: position 17,519 of record DATDJZ010000114.1, read on the forward strand.
GGTGTCGCCGTCCGGATCGGTGACCTTCTCGATCGCGACTGGGCCGAGCTGGTCCGGACGGTTGTTCGGGCCGGGGCTCGTGTCGAGGTTGCCTCCGACGCGCTCACCGCCCGTGGAGATGGTCTCGTAGGCGTGCGCCATCTCGAGCGGGCTGACGCCCGGGTCGATCGCGCCGAGAATCATCGAAGGGTTGGTCGAGAACTTGGTCTCGAGGCCCATCTGGTGGCCGGTGTGGGCGATGCGCTTGGTGCCGCCGCGGACGGCTGGGCTCCCGCCGCACCCCTGGACACAGCGGTCCGTCTCGCCCAGTCCCAACTCGGCGTAGACGGAGTTATCCGAGTGCAGGGTCGCGTCGTACAGGGTGGAGCTGCCGTAGTAGGTGTCGTCGTAGTTGTGGACATCGAAGTACTCATTTTTCGAGTGGGGGACCTTGAAGATCTTCTCGTTCGAGGCGTAGCTGTTGCTGGGCGAGATCCCCTGGCTGAGCGCCGTCGCCAGAGTGAATGGCTTGAAGGCGGAGCCGGGCTGGCGGTGACCGTTAGTGGCCAGGTTGAACGGATGGTTCTCGTAGTCGTTGCCGCCGACCATGGCCTTGACCCCGCCGGTCTCGTTGTCGAGCACGACCACCGACGCCGTGGGGGAGACACCCGCCAGCGTGCTCTGCGCGATCTCCTGCGCGGTGTCCTGCATCTCCATGTCGAGCGTGCTGTGCACCGTGAGCCCGCCACCGAACGCACGGCCCGGGCCGTAGAGGTCGACGACCTGCTGACGCAACCAAGAGGTGAAGTAGGGAGCCTCGGAGTCGACGCTCGGCTTGGCGATCTCTGAGGCCACCGGGATCTGGCTGTTGATCCCCTGGCCGGGACCGTCGTATTCCGACTGGGTGATGTCGCCCTCGTCCAGCATCTTCTGCAGGACCAGGTTCCGCCGGTCCATGGCAGCCTTGGGGTTGATCCGAGGTGAGAAGACCGACGGGGAGCTGATGATCCCGGCCAGCATGGCGGCCTCGGGCGGTGTGAGGTCCTTGGCGCACATCTCATGTCCTGCCTGACCGCACCCGGGGTGGTTCCAGCCGAAGTAGGTGCGGGCCGCAGCCTCGATGCCGTAGGCGCCCTCGCCGAAATAGATGGTGTTGAGGTACTCGGTGAGGATCTTGTCCTTGTCCCAGTGGCGCTCGATCTCCGAGGCGAGCGCGGCCTCGCGGAACTTCTCGAAGATGGTCCGATTGCCCTGTGCCTCGATCGCGTTCTTGACGAACTGCTGGGTGATCGTCGAGGCGCCCTGGGTGGAACCGCCCGGAATCAGGTCCGCAATCGCCGCTCGCGCCATGCCCGGGATGTCAATACCGCCGTGCTCATAGAAGCGGCGGTCCTCGATTGCGACAGCCGCCTCCTTCATATAGGGCGAGATGTCGCCGGATTCGACCAGGATGCGGTTGTCGTTGTTGAGCAACGTGCCGACCGTGTTGCCCTGGTCATCGACCACCTCGGAGTTCTTGGCTTCCGCGAATTCCTTCTTCGCCTCCAGCTGCGGCAGATCCTGGGTGATCGACATCATCATCCCGAAGAAGAACGAGACGAGTCCCAGCGCCCCGATTCCCACGAACAGGATCAATAGGCGGAGCTTCTTGACCCGGCCCGGCTTCGGCTTCCGCGGCCGGCGGGCGCTGATCCGGCGTGGGAGCCGGGGGGGAGGGGGCTTGCCGGCGCCGGCCGGGCGTGGCTGGGGGATGCGGCTCGGAACCCGCTCCCGGAGCGCCTGTACGCGGTCGCGGCCGTCGGCGACCCTCTCGCGGCCAACGCGGCGAAGGCTCTGCAGGCCCCCCTCGAACGCATTCCTGATCGCGGAGCCGCGGCGGGCTACACGGCCCTTCTGCGGCTGGCTTTCCAGAACCGACTCGAAGTCGACGTCCTCGTCCTCCCCCGGCTCGGCCTCCTCGAGACGCGCCCGCTCCTCGTCGAAGTCGAGGATCGGGCTCGGGCGGCGGGAGGCGCGCCGGCGGGCCTCCTTGGCGAAGTTTCGGGCCTCGCCCGGGGTGGGCGGGCCGGCGGGGCCGTCGTCGCGCTCGCGAAGGGGGGAGAGGCTGCCGGGCTCGAAGGCGTCGTCGCCGATGCTCAGCCAGTCGTCGTCGGCCACCTCGCCGGGGCGACGCGGCGGCTCAGGTTCAGGGGGCTTCCGTCGCGGCGGTGCGGTGGGCGGCGTTTCGGAGATCTCGTCCTCGTCGTCCTCGTAGAGCAGCTCGCCGCGGCGGTCGAGGAGCTCCTTGGCGCGAGCCGCGTAGCCGCGCGACCCGTTGCCGCCGTCGTTGCCGGAGCCGTTCCCGGTCGAGTCGCCGACGCGCGAGCCGTTGCCGTTGCCCTGGGTGCCGTTTCCGCTGCGGGATCGACGACGGCGCTCGAGGGCCTCGTTGGTCTCCTCGCGCTCGTGGGATTCCGTCCGCGAAGCGGATCGGCCCCGGTCTACGTCGAAGTCGAAATCGAATTCGTCTGTCATGTCGCGATGGGCAACTCCGAGTGTCGCCCGCGCCCACATCCGGTTGCGCCTGGACGTCACTCTAAGGACACCGGCTGACGTGGGTTGTTGCACCCACGAACCAGCAGCGCCCGGCCAGGCGGAAGCGGGGAGTCTAGCAGCGCCCTTTCTGCCGAATTCCGGGTTCAGAGGGGTCTCGCGACTAGGCTTCGACAGGCATGACCGACCTCGAAATTCTGCTCCGCGGGGCTGACGAGGCCCTCCCAGGGGGCGAGCTGGAGAAGCAGCTCGCGAAGGGCGATTCCCTCAGGGTCAAGCTCGGCATCGACCCGAGCACGTCCGACATCCACCTCGGCCATGTGGTGGTCCTCACAAAGCTCGCCCAGTTCCAGGAGGCGGGTCACACGGTTGTGCTGATCGTCGGGGACTTCACGGCGCGGGTTGGGGACCCGAGCGGGCGGGACACGACCCGGCCGGTGCTGACGCCCGAGGAGATCGAGGCGAATGCCCAGACCTACCAGGACCAGGCCTTCAAGGTGCTCGATCGGGAGCGAACCGAGGTGCGGCACAACAGCGAGTGGCTGGACATGCCGGCGCAGGAGCTCTTCACCCTGCTCGGGAAGACGACCGTCGCGCGGCTGCTCGAGCGGGAGGACTTCACCAAGCGGATGAAGGCGGACCAGCCGATCTCCACGCTCGAGCTGATCTATCCCGTCCTCCAGGGATATGACTCGGTCGCGGTCCGGGCGGACATCGAGCTCGGCGGCACGGACCAGAAGTTCAACCTGCTCTTCGCCCGGGACATCCAGCGGGCGTACGGCGTGCCCGAGCAGTCGATCATGACGCTTCCCATTCTCCCCGGCACGGACGGCGTGCAGAAGATGAGCAAGTCGCTTGGGAACTACATCGGTGTCACCGAGGCGCCGGAGGAGATGTACGGGAAGCTGATGAGTGTCCCCGACGAGGCAATGGGCACCTACTACGAGCTGCTGCTGGGGGAGGAGGTGCCCGGCGGTCATCCGGCCGAAGCGAAGCGAGCCCTGGCGCGGCGAATCGTGGAGCGGTTTCACGGCAGCGAGGCGGCTGAGCAGGCCGAGACCCACTTCAACCTGCTGCACGTGGAGCACGGGGTGCCCGATGAGATGCCGGAGCTCGATCTTTCGAGCCAGGAGGCCGGTGCGATGGGCTCTGCCACGGACGGTGAGGTGCACCTGCCGCAGCTGATCTCCTCCGCTTTCGAGATCAGCACGAGTGAGGCGCGCCGGCTGCTCAGTCAGGGGGCGGTGAAACTCGACGGGGAAGCGCTCGACGGGGAGCGGCTGGACCTGCCCGCGGCGGAGTTGAGCGGAAAGGTGCTCCAGGTGGGCAAGCGGCGCTTCCTCCGGCTCACCGGAGGCGCCGGGTCTTGAATACGCATGCCTTCGCGGGCTATACTCCCCGGTCGCTCTTGCTTCGGATCACGAAGAGAGCCGCCTCGTAAGAGGAGCCTGGATCGGCCGCGACGCGGCCTGATCATTTCGGGGCCCCTCCGCGAGGGGCCTTTTTCGTGACCCAAGCAGAGGGTGGAGGCGACGAGACCCGTCGCGCCCGCCAAGGTGGTCTTTGAAAACTGAGCAGCGCGCGACGAGGGACCTCTGGGTCCTTCGTCGCTCGAGCCCGACCCCCGCCCATCATGCACCGGGTGGGGGTTGATAACTCCGTCATGTTCGCCGCCGCTCTGTGTACGCGGCGGCAGGTAGTCAGCGACATGACAACTCTCTTGTGACGTGTCTTTTCACGTCGCGTCACACTTTTTACGGAGAGTTTGATCCTGGCTCAGGACGAACGCTGGCGGCGTGCTTAACACATGCAAGTGGAGCGACGAACCGGGCTTCGGCCCGGGGCAAAGCCGCGAACGGGTGAGTATCACGTGGGTAACCTGCCCCGATGACCGGGACAACTCGAGGAAACTCGGGCTAATACCGGATGTGCTCCTTGCACATCAGTGCAAGGAGTAAAGGAAGCTTCGGCCTCCGCATTGGGATGGGCCCGCGGCCCATTAGCTTGTTGGAGAGGTAAAGGCTCACCAAGGCAACGATGGGTAGCTGGTCTGAGAGGACGATCAGCCACACTGGGACTGAGACACGGCCCAGACTCCTACGGGAGGCAGCAGTGGGGAATCTTGCGCAATGCGCGAAAGCGTGACGCAGCAACGCCGCGTGCGGGAAGACGGCCCTCGGGTTGTAAACCGCTTTCAGTTGGGACGAAGCTTCGCCGGTGAATAGCCGGATGGAGTGACGGTACCTTCACAAGAAGCCCCGGCTAACTACGTGCCAGCAGCCGCGGTAATACGTAGGGGGCAAGCGTTGTCCGGAATCATTGGGCGTAAAGAGCGTGTAGGCGGCCCGGTAAGTCCGCTGTGAAAGTCCAGGGCTCAACCCTGGGATGCCGGTGGATACTGTCGGGCTCGAGTCCGGAAGAGGAGTGTGGAATTCCTGGTGTAGCGGTGAAATGCGCAGATATCAGGAGGAACACCAATGGCGAAGGCAGCACTCTGGGACGTGACTGACGCTGAGACGCGAAAGCGTGGGGAGCAAACAGGATTAGATACCCTGGTAGTCCACGCCGTAAACGATGGGCACTAGGTGTGGGGGGTGTCGACTCCCCCCGTGCCGAAGCTAACGCATTAAGTGCCCCGCCTGGGGAGTACGGCCGCAAGGCTAAAACTCAAAGGAATTGACGGGGACCCGCACAAGCAGCGGAGCATGTGGTTTAATTCGACGCAACGCGAAGAACCTTACCTGGGCTTGACATGT
>DATDJZ010000115.1:0-46309 GCA_036520315.1 Solirubrobacterales bacterium
AGGACGCTATTCGCCTCCTCGTCGTCGAGGTCGCCCGAGGAGACCTTCAGGGCCGCCGCGATGTACGCGATGGTCCCGTCCTTGGTGATGTTGTTCTGCCCCTGTTCGCTGAACGGGCTGATCACAGACTGGACGTACTGGTTCTGCGAGAGCGACTTGACGGTGTCGTCCACCGCCTGCTTGTTCTGCCCCTCGGCGAGGGAGGTGCCCGACTCGAGGACGATCGGGACGCTGCCGTTGGCCTGCTCCGGCAGGTACTTGTCGAGCAGATCGGTGGCGGACTGGGAGCCCGTTCCGGGGAGCGTCACGTTGTCGTTCTCCGGACGGCCAGCGGAATTCGCGATCACCACGAGCCCGATCGCGATTACTACCCACACGGCGACAACCCAAGTGGCTCTCCGTGCAGCGAACGCTCCAACCTTGTGCATAAGGGCGCTCATTGCCCACCTTCTCCCTCGATTGCGATCCTTGCGTACGGGGACGCGCCGACCGGCACGCCCGGCATCCTCTCAGCTTCGTTGGACCGAAATTCCCGATGAGCCCCCGCCGCCCGGAAAGCCCGCCGCTCGAGCCCGAGCTGGTGGCACCCGATCCGATTGCGCAGTTCGAGTCCTGGTTCGCGGAGGCCGAGCGGGTCATGCCGCTGGCGGAGGCGATGACACTCGCCACCGTCGACGCCGATGGGGCCCCGAACGCGCGCATGGTGCTGCTCAAGGGCTTCGGCCCGGACGGCTTCCGCTTCTTTACCAACTACGAGAGCGCGAAGGGGGAGGAGCTTGCGGCGAACCGCCGAGCGGCGCTGGTGATCTACTGGCGCGAGCTCGACCGGCAGGTCCGGATCAGGGGAGAGATCGAGCGGCTTCCCGCCGGCGATTCGGACGCCTACTTCGCCAGCAGGCCGCGCGACAGCAAGATCGCCGCCGCGATCTCGCCGCAGAGCCGGCCGATCGAGCGGGAGGAGCTTGATCGCCGCTACGCAGCGCTCGCGGCCGAGCTCGGCGAGTCGGATCTGCAAAGGCCCGAGCACTGGGGCGGCTACCTCCTGCGCCCGGAGGTGATCGAGTTCTGGCAGGGGAGAGAGAGCCGCATGCATGACCGCCTCGTCTACCGGCGCGGGTCGGACGGCTGGGAGATAGAGCGCCTGGCCCCCTAGCTTTTCGCCAGATCCATATCGCATATGGTTTAAAGACGTTACCATATTGCATATGGTTTCGTCAAAGAGGCAGCAACTGATCGATCAGGCGCTCGTCGGGTATGCCGCGGGGGACGCCCGCCTCGCTCGGATGCCGGCTCCGCCGACCCAGGCCCGTGGCTTCGAGAAGCGGGACCGCATCTACGAGGCCGCGATCGCGCGATTTCAGTCCGATGGAGTCGCCGCGACGAAGGTCGACGACGTGATCGCGGACGCCGACGTCAGCTGGGCGACGTTCTTCCGCTACTTCCCGCGGAAGGGCGACGTCCTGATCGAGGCCGCCGCGCGGCACTTTCGCGATCAGGTGCGGCCGTCAGTCGCGGCCTCGCTGGCGGATCGGCGGCTGAAGATCAGCACCGTCATCCAGCGCCTGCTGGTCACTCTCCTCCGGCCGGCTGACCTGCCGCCCTCCCTTCACGGGGCCGCATTGCTCGAGATCTTCGCCAACCCGGACAGGTTCGCCGCCCTGGTCGGTGAGGGGCCTGCCCCGCCGGCCACCGTCCTGCTCGAGGAGGTGATCGCCGAGGGTCAGAGGCGCGGAGAGATTCGCCGCGATCTCGACACGGCGGTCGCCGCCTTGACCGTCATCGCCGGAATCGCCCTGATCGGAGCACAGGCTGTCGCCGTCGGCGTCGACCCCAGCGAGCCGGTGGCGGCATCGTTCGAGATCAGCTGGCGAGGCATTGTGGCTGACTAACCCAGCTCCGCCAGCCGCCGCTCGAGGAAGCGGCGCTCGACCGGGTTGGTGGTGAGCTCGAGCGCGCGGGCGTAGGCGTCGCCGGCCTCATCCGCGCGCCCGGCCCGCCGAAGCAGGTCGCCACGCGCGGACCAGAAGGGCTGATAGTCCGCGAGCATTGCGGCGATCTCTGAGTCGTCCATCAGCTCCAGGCCTCGCACCGGCCCCTCCGCCATCGCCACCGCGGCGGCCCGGTTGAGCTCGATCACTGGGGATGGCTGGGCGCGGGCGAGCAGGCCGTAGAGGGAGGCGATCCGCGACCAGTCGGTGTCCGCCGGGCTGTCGCTGCGGGCATGCTCGGCCGCGATTGCCGCCTGCAGCACATACGGCCCGGGCGGCCCGAGGCGTGAGGCCCGCTCGAGCAGGCCGAGTCCCGTCTCGATCTCGCGGCGGTCCCAGAGCGAGTGGTCCTGCTCCTCCAGCAGCACCAGCTCGCCCTCCGGATCGATCCGTGCCTCCCGGCGAGAGTCCTGCAGCAGCATCAGCGCGAGCAGGCCGAGGGCCTCGGGCTCGTCGGGCATCAGCCGGGCCAGCGTCCCCGCGAGCCGAATCGCCTCGCCGGAGAGCTCCCGACGGACCAGGGCCTCGTCGGAGGTCGCCAGATACCCCTCGTTGAAGATCAGGTAGAGGGAGGCGAGCACCGAGCGCAGCCGATCCGGCAGGTCGTGATCGGCGGGGACCTCGTAGGGGATGTTCGCCGCCTTGATCTTGCGCTTGGCCCGCACCAGGCGCTGGGCCATCGCCGGCTCGCTGACCAGGAACGCACGCGCGATCTCCGGCGTCGCCAGGCCACCAAGCGTCCTCAGGGTGAGCGCCACTTGTGCCTCCGGCGCGAGCGCCGGATGGCAGCAGGTGAAGATCAGGCGCAGGCGGTCGTCGTGGATCACCGGAGGTTCCTCTCCCTTCTCGTCCTCGGTGGCGGGGGGCGGCTCGAGCGCCTGCAGCTCCTCGAGCTTCTCGGTGCCGCGGCGCTCGCGGCGGAGCCGGTCGATCGCCTTGTTCCGTGCGGTGGTCGTGATCCAGGCGCCGGGGTTGTCCGGCAGGCCGCGCTCGGGCCAGACCTGCATCGCGACCACGAACGCCTCCTGGACCGAGTCCTCGGCGAGGTCGAAGTCCCCGAGGACGCGGATCAGTGAGGCGGTCGCCCGCCCGGACTCGTGCCGGAACAGGCGATCGACCAGCTCAGGCCGAACCTCGGTCAGGCGGCCGCCGGCTCCACGATGTTGCCGGCCTCGTCGTAGACCAGGATTGGGCGGATCTCGATGGATCCCAGCTGGGCCCCCGGGATCTTGGCCGCCCACTCGATCGCCTCGTCGAGGTCCTTGACGTCGAGGACGTAGAAGCCGCCGAGCTGCTCCTTCGTCTCCGCGAAGGGCCCGTCGGTCACCGAGCGCTCGCCGTCGCGGACGCGCACGGTGGTCGCGGTCGCCGTGGGATAGAGGCCGTCGCCGGCCACCAAGATCCCCTTCTCCTGCATCTCCTGGGTGACTGCGCCGTACGCCTGGCTGACCTTTGCCATCTGCTCGGGCGTGGCGCTCTCCCGCTGAGACTCATCGGTGTAGATCGTGAACGCGTACTTCATGAACTCTCCTTCTCTGGGGCGGCGCGATTCGCCGCTTCACCCTAACGACGAACGGCGCTCGCTCAAGTCGACAGCGGCTGGGCGGCAATAGACTCGCCCGCGCATGGCCGAGGGTCAGGGAAAGACCGTCGTCTTCTTCCCGGAGGGAGCCTTTGGGCCGACCAACAACTGCGTGGGCATCGGTGAGGTCCTGCGGCGTCGGGGCCACCGCGTGGTCTTCGTGATCGAGGAGTCCTTCGCCGGGACGCTCGAGGAGAAGGGGTTCGAGGAGCGTCTGATGCGCCTCGCCCCGCCGCCCGAGGTCGAGGAGGAGCCTGGCCAGTTCTGGAAGGACTTCATCCGGGAGACCGCCCCGGTCTTCAGGAAATCGACCTTCGACCAGCTCAGCGAGTTCATGGCTCCCACCTGGCAGGCGCTGATCGACGGGGCGCGCTACGTCGATCCCCGCCTGGTCGAGATCTTCGACGAGCTCCAGCCCGACGCGATCGTCGAGGACAACGTCTGCGCCTTCCCAGGGATCCCGGCGAGTGGTCGCCCGTGGGTGCGGATCGTCTCCTGCAACCCACTGGAGCTCAAGGACCCGGAGCTGCCACCGCCCTACACGGGGCTGCCGATCGACGACAGCTCCTCCTGGCTGGAGTACCGGGTCGAGTACTGGCGGGCGATCGACGAGATGCAGGGCGACTTCAGCCAGTTCTGCACCGAGCGCGGCGCACCGCCCCTTCCCGATGGGGAGATGATCCACGAGTCTCCCTGGCTCAACCTCTACCTCTATCCGCGCGAGGTCGACTACCCGCGCCCGATCCCCCTCGGGCCGACCTGGCACAACCTGGAGTCGAGCGTGCGCACCACCGATGCCGAGTGGACCGTGCCGCCGGAGCTGGCAGATCGCGACGGCTCACTGGTCTACGTCAGTCTCGGCTCCCTCGGCTCCGGCGACGTCCCGCTGATGAAGAACCTGGTCGCGGCCCTCGCCGAGACACCGCAGCGCTACGTCGTCTCCAAGGGTCCTCAGCACGCCGAGTACGAGCTGGCGGACAACATGGTGGGGGAGGAGTTTCTGCCTCAGGTCTCGGTCCTGCCGCAGGTGGACCTGGTGATCACCCACGGCGGCAACAACACGACCACCGAGTCGCTGCACTTCGGCAAGCCGATGATCCTGCTGCCGATCTTCTGGGACCAGCACGACAACGCGCAGCGGATCGACGAGACGGGCTTCGGCACCCGGCTGCCGACTTACTCGTTCGAGCGACGGGACCTTTGGGAGGCTATCGACAGGCTGCTCGCCGACTTCGATCTTCGCGCTCGCCTCGACGGGGTATCGAAGCGGCTGCAGGCGAGCCGCGGCAACGAGCGCGCCGCCGAGCTGATCGAGCGCGTGGCCGTCTCGGCCGAGCCCGTCACCAGCCGCTGACCGGTGCTCGCGGACTAGGAGTCAACCGTCTAAGCTCGGCGGCGGACCGTGCTAGGCGGGGAATTAGCGGTGCCCTGTAATCCGCAACCCGCTCAAGCGGAGCTGAATTCCCTTACGAGGGGCTGGCCCTTGGGGCCAGTGCCGCCGCCCGCGGCGTTGAAGGCCAGGTCCTGCGCAATGTGGGCCCGCGAACCAGGTCAGGTCCGGAAGGAAGCAGCCTTAAGCGGTAGCCGGCATGTGATGCAGGCAAGCCTGACCCGAGCCAAGAGCGGCGGACACGCCTGAGAGCCTCGTCTCGAGGACGGGTGCACGGTCCATTACCGCCCATTGGCGCTTTTGCATGCCCGTTCATGCAAAAGGCGCCATAGATCACTTGGCCGGCAGTGACGCGGCGTAGTCGGCGCCGGCCTCGACCCATTCGGTGAGACCCGCGTCGTCCGCAGTGCGCTCGGGCGAGACGTAGACGATCCCCTTCATCGGCTTGCCGGTGAAGTCGAACGGGCGGACGCCGTCCTCAGTCAACGCCTTCTCCCCTTCCTCGTCGCCGAGCCGCACGATCAGGTCCTCCCCGAGGACGCCGCACGCCATGTTCCCGCCGAGCATGAAGGCGATCCCACCGAACATCTTGCGCTCCGAGATTTCGGCTCGAGCCGCGAGCACCTCGCGGACGCGTTGTGCGAGGTCTTCGTCGTAAGCCACGGGCGTCAGCGTAGGCGACGGATAGACTCGATTCGTGGCCGAATCAGCCTCCCTCTACCGTCGCCACCGCCCGCAGAGCTTCGCGGAGGTGGTCGGCCAGGAGCACATCGTGCGCACGCTCTCCAACGCGGTCGAGAAGGACCGCGTCCATCACGCCTACCTGTTCGTCGGCTCCCGGGGGACCGGCAAGACCTCGATGGCGAAGATCCTGGCGCGGTCGCTCAACTGCGTCCAGGGCCCGACGCTGACTCCTTGCGGCGAGTGCGAGCCCTGCCGGACGATCGCGGCCGGCACCTCGCTGGACGTGATCGAGATGGACGCCGCCTCGAACCGCTCGGTCGACGACATCCGCGACCTCCGCGAGCGGGTCGGATTCGCCCCGGCCGCCGGTCGCTGGAAGGTCTACATCCTGGACGAGGCCCACATGCTGACCAAGGAGGCCTGGAACGCCTTCCTGAAGACGCTCGAGGAGCCGCCGCCCAACACCGTCTTCGTCCTCGCGACTACCGAGCCGCAGAAGGTGATGGCGACGATCGTCGACCGCTGCCAGCGCTTCGACTTCCAGCGGCCCTCGCTCGAGCAGATCGCCGAGGTCGTCCGCCGCGTCTCGACCGCAGAGAAGATCGAGATCGACGACGGGGCGATCGCCCTGGTTTCTCGCTCGGCCTCGGGCAGCTTCCGCGATGCCCTAGGAACCCTCGATCAGCTGGTCGCCTTCGGCGGCGAGTCGGTGACCACCGACGAGGTGGTCGAGCTGCTGGGCGCGGCCGACGCCGAGCTCCTCTTCGACACCACCGACGCGCTGGCGAATGAGGACGCCAAGGCGGCACTGGAGGCCGTCGAGCGCCTCGCCCGCTCCGGCCGCGACCCGGGCCAGTTCGCCCGCGACCTGATCGCCCACCTGCGCCAGCTCCTGGTCGCCCGCGCGACCGGCGAGGTCCCCGAGTCCTTCACGGTCACCGTCGCCCAGCCCGAGCGCCTTGCCGGGCAGGCGAAGAACATCGACGACGCCAAGCTGATGGGCGCGATCGACGCCCTGAGCGGCGCGGTGGCCGCGATGCGCGAGGGCGACGACCCGCGGCTGACCCTCGAGGTGGCGTTGCTGAAGGTGGCGACACCATCGCTGGATTCCTCTCGCGAGGCTCTGCTGCGCCGCATCGAGTCGCTTGAAGCCCGGCTTGGGGAGGGAGGCGCGGAGATCGAGTCTCCCGAGCCCGTCGAGGCACCGCCACCCGAACCGACCGAGGAGGGGGCGCCCGAGCCCGAGGAGCCGCAGGCAAGCGTCGCCACCGCCGGCGTGGACATCGAGCGCGTGGTCGAGGTCTGGCCCGCGGTGGTCGACCACCTGCGGGACTCCGGGTCGGCGATGCTCTCGACGCTCTTCGACGAGGCGAAGCCGCTGGGGATCGACGAGGAGCGCTCGGTGCTCCGGATCGGCTTCCCGGAGTCGGCGAAGTTCAACAAGAAGAAGGCCGAGTCCTCCACGAACGTCGAGCGCATGACCGAGGCGATCGGCGCGATCGTCGGCACCCGGATGCGACCCGCATACGAGTTGATCGAGAGTCAGAATGAGAGCGCGGATGAGGAGCGATCACCGGAGATGAGCGACGAGGAGAAGATCGACCTGGTCAAGGACAACTTCGACGCCACCGAGGTCGCGTCCGACGAGGCGCGCGAGAGCGGAGCGGGCTGATGCCACAGGGCCCGAACCTCAATCAGCTGCTCAAGCAGGCCCAGCAGATGCAGGCCGAGATGGCGAAGGCCCAGGAGCAACTCAAGGAGGAGACCGTCGAGGCGAGTGCCGGCGGCGGCATGGTCAAGGTGACCATGACCGGCGACATGCAGCTCCGCGAGATCACAATCTCTCCCGACGCGATCGACCCCGAGGATCCCGAGCTGCTCCAGGACATGGTGACCGCAGCGGTAAACGAGGCGCTCCGCTCCGCTCAGGAGCTGGCCGCGAACCGGATGGGCGGCATCACCGGCGGCCTCGGCGGTGGAGGCCTGCCGGGCCTCCCCGGCATGTAGCCGGACGCTCCGGCCTACCGCTCCCAAAGCGGGGTCTGCTGGTGGAGCACGAGCTTCCAGCTCCCGTCGTCCTTCGAGTAGGCGCTGCTCATCAGAGCGCCGTCACCCCGGACTCCGCTCCATGGCGTCGACGGTCTCCTGCTTGTCGAGTGTCTGCGCGGGGACGATCACGATCGCGTCGTCGGCGAGGTGTTCCCGGTACTCGTCACCCCCCCGGTCGCGAGCCTGTGCTCGATCTCGAGTAGCTCCTGCTCATGGGTCACGGTCGATCCTCCTTTCTGTGCCGAACCGTCCGCTTACCCGCCCACCCGCATGGCTAGGCTGGGCTCATGTACGCGGGACCGATCAGCCGCCTGATCGCGGAGCTCTCCAAACTGCCCGGGATCGGGCAGCGCACCGCGCAGCGGCTCGCCTTTCACATCCTGCGCGCGGACGATCAGGACGCTTTCGGCCTCGCCGACGCGATTCGCGAGGTGAAGGAGAAGGTCGGGCTCTGCGAGGTCTGCTTCAACCTCGCCGAGGGAGACCGCTGCCGGATCTGTGAGGACGCTCGCCGCGACCAGTCGTTGATCTGCGTCGTCGAGGAGCCCGCCGACGTGATCCCGATCGAGCGAACGGGCGAGTACCGCGGCGTCTACCACGTGCTCGGCGGCGCGCTCTCCCCGATCGACGGCATCGACCCCGAGGACCTGCGGATCGCCGAGCTCCTCGACCGCGTCAACGGCGCGGTCAAGGAGGTCGTCCTGGCGACCAACCCCACCACCACGGGCGAGGCCACCGCCCTGCACATCGCCGACGCCCTCCGCGACCGGGTCACGGTGACGAGGCTCGCGAGCGGGCTGCCGGTCGGCGCCGACCTCGAGCACGCCGACGAGGTCACGCTCGGCAAGGCCCTGGCGGGCCGCCAATCCATCGGCTAATCGCGCGAACGTCCCGGGGTATCCCCCAGAGGGGCCATCGCGGGACGTTCGGCTACATGCGCCGGGTCGGGTCGTCGTACCCGCCGCGCCGCCGCGGGGACTCGTCCCGGTCGCGTGAGCTGTCGCCGCCCTGCTGGACCAGCTCGTAGAGCAGGGAGAGGGCTAGGCCGGCGCCGCCGGCGATCATCAGGATCAGGCCGACGGTCTGGATGTCGATCACGTCCGAGTCGACGTTGATCGCGTAGCGCAGGATCGCGCCGACGGCGATCAGGAATATGGCCGAGGCGATGGTCACGGGCCGCCAGGATACTCGTGACCCTGGGCGCTAACTAGCTGAGCGCTTTCACCCGGTCGCCGGCTCGGGACCGGTGTCGCTCAGCCCGATCCGCTCGTGCAAGCGGCGCAGCGGCTTCGGCGCCCACCAGTTCCAGTCGCCGAGCAGCTCCATCAGCGAGGGGACGAGCAGGGCGCGGATCAGGCTCGCATCGATGAGCACCGCCAGCGCCGTGCCAATGCCGTTCTCCTTGATGAAGATGATCTGGGAGGTCGCGAAGGCGCCGATCGCGATGGCGAAGAGCAGCGCCGCCGCGGTCACGATTCGCCCGGTCCGCTCCAGCCCCACGGCGACCGCCTCCGAGCTCGGGATCCCCGAGTCATGCGCCTCCTTGATCCGGGAGAGCAGGAACACGCCGTAGTCGGTCGAGAGGCCGAAGACGACCGCGAAGAGCAGGATCGGCATGGTTTGTTCCAGAGCTCCCTGGCCGCGGTAGTCGAGCAGGCCCTCGAGCCGGCCGTCCTGGAAGACGAAGACCAGGATTCCGAAGACCGCGCTCAGGGTGAGGACGTTCATCACGAGCTGCTTGACGGGGAGCACCACTGAGCCCGTCATCAGGAAGAGGACGATCAGCGTCGCGACGATCACGATCGCCAGGGCGATGGGCGCGTGCGACTCGAGGCTGTCCTGCAGGTCGACAAAGTGCGCCGCGGCCCCACCGACGAGCAGCTGGGAACCGGCCGGGACCGGCAGGTCGCGGATCTCCTTGGCCGCGTTGCGGCTGGAGTCGGAGATGTAGCTGCTTTGGGAGTAGGCCTGGATCACCGCGTCCCCATTGGCCAGCTGCTGTGGGGTGCCCACTTCCGCGATGCCACTCACTTCCGAGACCTCGCGCTCCATCGTCTTCAGCGCAGACGGCGTCGCGTTCTCCACCACCAGCAGGTATGGGGTGTCGTGGAAGGGCGGAAACTGCGCCCGCATTACGTTGTCGACCTGCCTGGCGCTGGCGCTCTCGGGCAGCACCTGCGCGTCGACGGAGGTGAACTTGATCGACCAGAACGGGATCCCGAGCACGATCAGGATCGAGGCGGTGACGATGGCGATCGGGATGGGGCGGCGCATGACGAAGCGCGAGAGCCGGTACCAGAAGCCCTCCTCGGTTCGGGTGGCGTCCCGCTCGGCGCGCCGCTTGAGGAACGCCGGCGCCCCGGCGTTCACCCGGTTGCCGAGCAGCGCCAGGACCGCCGGCAGCACCGTCAGCGCGATCGCCGAGGCGAGCAGCGCGACGAGGGCGCCGCCGAGTCCCATCGAATAGAGGAAGCGCTGCGGGAAGACCATCAGCGAGGCGAGTGCCACCGCCACGGTAATGGAGGAAAAGAGCACCGTGCGGCCGGCGGTGTTCATCGTCCGCCTCATCGCCTGGGCACCGGGCCCGAACCTGGCGATCTCCTCGCGGTATCTGGACACCACGAACAGGCTGTAGTCGATGGCGAGTCCCAGGCCGAGCCCGGTGGTCAGGTTGAGGGCGAAGATCGAGACGGACACGAACTCGTTCGCGAGCTGGAGCAGGAAGAAGGTGCCGACAATCGCCAGCCCTCCGATCAGCAGCGGTAGCAGCGCGGCGACAGCGCTGCGGAAGAAGAGCAGCGAGAGCAGGAAGAGGATCGGGAACGCGAGCAGCTCGGCCTTCCTCAGGTCCTTTTCGACCTGCTTGTTGACCTGCTCCTGAGCGAGGGCGATGCCGCCCACCGATACCCCAGGCTGACCGTCGAGGTCGTCGGCGATCTTCTTGGCTGCGTCCTGCTGTTCCTTGTCGCCGGTGGGCTTCAGGCTGACCGCGAGGTAGGTCGCGTCGCCGCCGTGGGAGACGAAGTCCGGGCTGCGCGTCTCCAGGTAGCCGGTCACCCGCGCCACGTCCGGGTCGGCTCGCAGCTGCTGCTCGACCTGCCGGATCTTCTGCTGTCCCGCCAGCGAAGTCGGAGAGGTGTTCTGGAAGAGCACGATCACGCTCGGGTCGCGGTAGCCGTCCGCCTCCAGCCGGTTGTCGGCCCTGACGCTTTCGGTAGACGGATCGTCGGCGCCGTACGGCGCCAGCTTGCTGGCGACGCCGCCGCCGAGCGCGCCGGCGACTACGAAGAACACCGCGGCGAAGATCACCGTGCGCTTGCCGTGGAGCTGTGCGAGCGATGCGAGTGAGTTGAACATCTTTCTTACCCCCTTGCCGCGACACGGTCGCCGGCGGTCTGTTTCTCCAAGTTCTCGGCGGCGCGCTCGAACCACTCGGCCGTCCATTCGCTCATCTCGATGCCGTAACGGAGCACCGTCAAGGAGCCGGCATCGGGCTTCGCGTCGACTCCCTCGGGAGTCCCGGTCTCGTCGACGTGGTCGGCGATCGCGCGGAGCTCGGCAGCCTTCGCCCGTGAGATCGCCGCACGCTCCCGGGCGATCTCCGCCGCCCGCTGCGGCTCGATCGAGCCGGCGAAGAAGAGCATCAGCAGGCCCTCGTCGCGGGTCTCGAGAACCTCGGGCGGCTCGCCGATCCACTCGCGCGCCGCGCGCCTGCCCTTGGCGGTGAGCTTGAAGGTGGTCCGCTGGCGTGCGCCCTGCGAGGAGTCGTCGCCGGTGATCAGCCCCGCCTTCCCGAGCCTCTTCAGCTCGGGGTAGATCTGGCCGTAGCTCGCGGCCCAGAAGAAGCGGGCGGAGCTGTCCACCAGCTGCTTGATCTCATAGCCGGACCGGGGGCGGGCGGCCAGCATCCCGAGAATCACCTTGGCTGTCGCGCTCAGTTCCACTGAGCCACAGATATATCAGGTAGATATATCTGCGAGTGTGACTTGCCTCACAGCCCTACTCGACGGAGCGGCCCTGCGGCTCCCACTTGAAGCGCCTGGCGGCGATCCAGATCCCGCCCAGTCCCCAGATCACCAGGGCGGCGACGTCGCCACCAGACAGGCCGATGCCGGTCGGGTTCATCGCCACTGTTGACTGCAGGCCCTGGGCCAGGTGGTAGAGCGGGAACAGCCGCCCGACCTCCTGGAGGAAGTTGGGGAGGGTGTCGAGCTGGATGAAGATGCCCGAGACGAAGGAGAGCATCACCACTGTGAAGGCCGCGATGGGCTGCGCGCTGTCCTCGTTCTTGGCCAGCGAGGTCGCGGCTATCCCCAGTGCCGACAGGGTGGCCGTGCCGAGCCCCAGGCAGATGATGAACCCGGGAACGGTCTGTGCCGGCAGGTCCACGCCGTAGAAGATGATCCCGATCGCGATCATGATCCCGCCCACCGTCAGTGCGAATGCCACCGAGCGCAGCACCTGGGCGGCTACGAAGGTCCACGCGGGCGGCGGCATGCCTCGCTGGCGCTTCAGCTGACCGCGCTCGCGTTGCGCCACGAGCGCCATCAGCGGGGTGCTGAAGCAGGAGAGGGCGAGGGCGTAGGCGATCAACCCGGCGGTGAAGTAGGAGTGGACGTCGATCGTGTGGCCGTTCACCGTCGTGGTCTGCGGGCCCCCGTTTGTGAACAGCGAGTTGAAGAGCAGCAGGAAGATCAGCGGGAAGAGCGCGCCGAAGAGCAGCGCCCGTGGGGTGCGGAGAGTGGCCAGCACCGCGTACCGCGCCTGAATCAGAACCAGTCCCACGTCGCTCATCGCCCGTTCTCCGAATCCGAGGTGACCTGGAGGAAGACGTCCTCGAGGCTCGGCCGCCGGACCTCCAGGTCCGGCAGGGTGATCCCCTCGCCCTCGGCCCATTGCAGCAGCCGGTAGAGGTCGCGCTGGGGATCGGTGCTGGCGATGGTCGCCTCGTTGCCCATAACCGTCGCCTTGCTGCCGATCACCGCCGACAGCCGGTCGGCGACCCCGTCATAGGTCCGGAAGCGGATCATCGTCTCCCGCCCGAGCTGTTCGCCGAGCGTCTCCGGAGCGCCCTCGGCGACGATCCCGCCCTCACGCATGATCACCACCCGGTCCGCCAGGTGCTGAGCCTCCTCCATGTAGTGGGTGGTGAGGACGATGGTCGTGCCGAGTTCCTTCAGGCCCTCGATCATGCTCCAGGCACCGCGCCTTGCGGACGGGTCGAAGCCGGTGGTCGGCTCGTCGAGGAAGAGCAGCTCCGGGTTGCCGATGATCCCGACGCCGACGTCGAGACGGCGCTGCTGCCCGCCCGAGAGGGAGCCGACGCGCGCCTTGCTCTTGTCCGCGAGGCCCACCAGGTCGAGGGTCTCGTCCACCGAACGCGCCTTCGGAAAGAAGCTGGCGTAGAGGTGCATGGTCTCGCCGACCGTCAGCAGCGGGTTGAGCTCGCATTCCTGAAGGACCAGGCCGATCCGGGCCCGCCACTCCCGGGTGGGGTGGCCGGGATCGATGCCCAGCACCGAGACCTCCCCGGCCGTGCGCGGCCGGTAGCCCTCGAGGATCTCGATCGTGGTCGTCTTGCCCGCCCCGTTGGGACCGAGGAAGCCGAAGACCTCGCCCGGGGCAACTTCGAAATCAATTCCCCCGACGGCCTCATTGGATCCGTATGACTTCCGCAAGCCGCGGACGGTGATCGCCGGCTCTGCCATCCGGGTCTCGACGGTAAGACGGCCGTCTAAAGCCGACCTTTAAGGCTCACCTATCCTCACCTCTCATGCCGGTGACACGGACAAACGGCATCGTGGTGATGAAGTTCGGCGGCACCTCGGTCGCAGGTACCGAGGAGCTCAAGCGCGCCGCCAGGCGGATCGTCGCGGCGCGCGAGCAGGGACACCCGGTGGTGGCGGTGCTCTCGGCCCGCGGCAAGACGACCGACCGGCTGCTCGAGGCCGCGCGCGAGATCTCGCCCCGCCCCGATCCGCGCGAGATGGACATGCTGCTCTCGATCGGCGAGCGGGAGTCCTGCGCGCTCTGCGCGATGGCGATCAACGACCTCGGCCACCGCGCGATCTCGCTGACCGGCTCCCAGGCGGGGATCGTCACCGACTCCTCCCACACCAAGGCGCGCATCATCGACGTCCGCGCCGACCGCATCCGCTCCGCCCTGGAGGAGGACTCGATCGTGCTGGTGGCCGGCTTCCAGGGCGTCTCCACCGAGAGCCGCGACGTCACCACGCTCGGCCGCGGCGGCTCCGACACGACCGCCGTTGCCCTGGCGGCGGCCCTCGGCGGCGAAGTCTGCGAGATCTACACCGACGTCGCCGGGGTCTTCACCGCCGACCCGAGGATCGTTCCCGATGCGCGCAAGCTGCCTGTGGTCTCCTATGAGGAGATGCTCGAGATGGCGTCCTCGGGCGCCAAGGTGCTGCAGCTGCGCTCGGTCGAGTACGCCCGGAACCACGACGTGCGCATCCACTGCCGAAGCTCGGCGAGCGAGGCCCCAGGTACCCTCGTCGTCTCCGAGCAGGAGACCATGGAACGACCTTCAGTCACCGCAGTCACCCACTCGACCGGCGAGGCACGCGTCACCCTCACCGGCGTGCCCGACGAGCCGGGAGTCGCCGGCCGGATCTTCGGCGCGCTCGCCGAGGCCAACATCAACGTCGACATGATCATCCAGAACGAGCCCGTCTCCCACGACGGCGGCGCGGACCTCTCGTTCACCGTCGAGACGGACGATCTCGAGGCCGCGACGGAGGCGATCCGGATCGAGGACTCCGAGATCGGCATCGAGACCGACGAGGCGATGGGCAAGGTCTCGATCGTCGGCGCGGGGATGCGCAGCCACCCGGGCGTCGCCGCTCAGGTCTTCCGCGTCCTCGGCGAGAACCGGATCAACATCGAGATGATCTCCACCTCCCCGATCAAGATCTCCTGCGTGATCCGCGCCGACCAGGTCCCCGAGGCTGTCAAGGCGCTCCACTCTGCCTTCGAGCTGGGGGAGGGCGCGATCCAGGAAGAGGATCCGACCGGCGAGCAGCACCACCCGACCGTCAGTTCCTGACGCATCCACTCCGTACTCTTTGGACATGGCAGCGAACGGCGAATACCGAGTCGGTGTGGTCGGCGCCACCGGCGCCGTCGGCTCGACGATTCTCCAGGTGCTGGCGCAGCGCAAGTTCCCGGTCGCCGAGTTGCGACCGCTGGCCTCGGCTCGCTCGGCCGGCAGCAAGGTTGACTTCGCGGGCTCCCAGCTCGAGGTCCGGGAGCTGACCGATGCTTCGATCCAGGATCTCGACCTGATCCTCTCCTCGGCCGGCGGCAAGGTGAGCGCCGAGTGGGCGCCGAAGTGGATCCAGGCCGGTGCGGTGGTGGTGGACAACACCAGCTACTGGCGCATGCACGAGGACGTCCCCCTGGTCGTCGCCCAGGTGAACGACGACGCGGTGGCCGATCACAACGGCCTGGTCGCCAACCCGAACTGCACCACGATGGAGCTGATGGTCGCGCTCAAGCCCATCCTCGACGCGGCGGGGATCGAGCGGCTGATCGTCTCGACCTACCAGTCCGTATCGGGGTCCGGCCGTTTGGCGATCAAGGAGCTCCGGGAGCAGGCCAAGGCCGTGCTCGACGGCAAGCCGGTGGAGACGAGCGTCTATCCCCACCAGGTCGCCTTCAACGTCATCCCGCAGGTCGAGAACTTCAAGGACGGCGACGACTACACGACCGAGGAGCGCAAGGTGATGGCGGAGACGCGCAAGATCCTCGGCCTCTCCGAGGCCGTGGGGATCTCGTCCACCTGTGTCCGGGTGCCGGTGGTGACTGGCCACTCGGAGTCCGTGAACGTGCAGACCGAGCGTGACCTCTCGCCTGGGGACTGCCGTGAGCTCCTCTCTGAAGCTCCGGGTCTGGTCGTCCTCGACGATCCGAGCGACGGCATCTACCCGCTGGCGATAGCGGCGGCCGGCCGCGACGAGGTGCTCGTCGGGCGGATCCGCCGCGACCCCTCGCATGAGCGCTGCCTCAACCTCTGGGTGGTCGGCGACAACCTCCGCAAGGGAGCGGCCCTGAACGCCGTCCAGGTCGCCGAGCTGCTGCACCAGCGGAACCTGGTCCGGGTCCCCGCCGGCGCCAGCCTGAGCTGAGCCGGCGCCCAGCAGCCTGGTGACCTACTCGCCGTCAGGGGGACGGCAAATCATCACGGGGAGATCGGCGTGGTGTGCAACGGAGGTCGCGACGCTCCCCAGGACCGCCGAGCCGACGGCTCCGCGCCCGTGCGATCCGAGAACGATGATCCCGGCACCGGCCTCCTCGGCTGCGGCAAGGATGGCTTTCCAGGGGCGATCCTCTTCCCGGGCCGTAGGGCTGGCGTCGAAGCCCGCCGAGTTCGCCAGCTCCGCACCCTCAGCTGCCGTCTTGGCCGCCTCCGCACCGGCTTCCTCGACCAGCTCGTCGGGCACGATCGCAGCGGGCCGGCCCCAGAAGGGGAGTGCTTCGAGTGGTTGATACGCGGCCACTACGACCGCTTTCCTGGGCACATGCAACTCGGCCCCAGCCTGCTCGATCGCCTGCTTTGCATGGTCTGAACCGTCGTAGGCGATCAAGACTGGCTTCTCATCGGCGGCCATACGGCTTCTCCTTTCGACGGTGCCCCTGCTCGCCCGCGGGAACCTATCGCGGGGTACAACAACTTCAGCAGATCGAATGCTCCGGCTGGCCCGCGGAAGCCGGCGCCCGCGTAGGCGGCGTCTCGGAGCTATTCCGACAGCCCGGCGGCTTCGAGGGCCTCTTGGGGATCCAGGTAGGTCCAGATCCGAATCCCCTTGCCGTTCTTCATGTCGGTGACGGTGCCGAAGGCCATCTCGGTCACCGCCCCGCTGTGCTTGCCCCGCGTGCGGATGTGGCCGATCCCGACGATTCGATCCCCCAGGTCACGGATCTCCGAGTAGTCGAGGTGGATGTCGGCAAGAGCCTCATAAACCTCACCCAGTACCTCACGCACGCCGTCGTGTCCCCGACTTACGGTCGCGTCGCCCCCGAATGGAATCAGAAGTGCCGAATGCCACTCCAGCTCGGGGCAGTATCTCGCCCGAAGGGGGCGGCCGCTAGCTGGCCCGGGCGCAGATCCGGAAGCGCAGGGAGCGGACGGCGACCTTGCCCTGCCGGTCGGTCGCAGTGACCTTGAGGCGGTGGCGCCCGCCCCGGAGGTGTATGCGGGGCAGTCGGGAGTTCTCGCGCTGGGTCTTCATCACCGAGCGGCCGTCGAGCTTGGCGCGCACCTTGCGGATCGCCGAGTTCGCCCGCACGGAGACCTTCGCCTTCAGCCTGGGGCCGCAGCGCTTGCCGCCGACGCCGGTGACCTTTAGATAGGGGGCAAAGGCCGCGGCCTTCACGTCGTTCCAGTTGCCGGCCGGGTCGCTCGAGTCCATCACGTCATTGAACGCGTACCAGAGCATCATCTGGGGATCGCCCTCCGAGATCGCCATGTCGCGCATCGACTGCATCTCGCCGAGGGTGGGGAAGCGATCGGGGGAGGGCTCGTACTCGGACCAGGAGAAGGCCTGGAGCACGAGGACCGGCTTTCGGCCGTACTGGGCGGCCAGCCGGCGCGTGTCATCGGCGTAGCCGGTGAGGGCCTCCATGTTGTTCCCCTTGCCGATGGGGTAGTAGTCGGCGCCCACGTAGTCGGCCGTCTCCTCGAACGGCTCGAGCTGGCTGGTGAGCACGCCGTTGTCGTTCGGGATCGTGACGTAGAGGGTGGGCTTGTTCGGCGCGATCGACTTCACCTCGCCGGCGAGCGCCTTGGTCTGGGAGACGTTCTGCGCGGTCGGCGAGAGCTCATCGCCCACGTAGAAGCCCCACGTCGCGGGGTGGTCCTTCACTAGGCCGAGGGCCCACTGCTTGAACTCGGCGTTGCTCGAGCACGGGCAGTCGGGGCCCAGGTAGCGGTAGTAGGAGCGCAGGTCGGTGCCGTCGCGCCAGGCGTGGTCGTTGAGCGGCCAGATCAGCTGAATCCCGGCGGCCTGAGCCTCGTCCGCGTAGTGACGGACCTGCTCGGCGCTGCCGAACCAGGCGGTGTAGTTGAGGACGTACTTGAAGCCGGCGTCGGCGATCGTGCGCAGCCGAGCGCCGCAATCCTCGGTCTTCGAGTTCGGCGCGCACTGCTCGTAGACCCCCTGGGGAGGGAGGGCCGCCTTCGCTGAGGCGGGGTTCCAGAGCACAAGAGTGGCTGCGCATACGAGCGCGGCGAGGATCGCGGCTCGGGCCGAGCGCGAGCTTTGGCCGAACGGTCCAGGGATTGTGGTCCGGGTGGGGGGCATGGGTCGGGCTTCCTGCCTGACCCAGAAATCGGACCGCTACCAAAATTGATGAGGCGCACCGCACGGGATTGGACGTTCGTCACTTGAGCCTCTTTTTGGGTAGTGGACGTAATGCCGATCCGCAATCGGGAAAAACCCGGATGAATGTCGGGTTCCTGCTCAGATCAGCTGAGACCCGTCAGCTGGCGAGCCACTCCTCGAAGCTGGGGCCGGCGAGCTTCGCGCCCGGGTTCGGCAACGCGGCGCCCTCCGCATAGGCCGTGGCGTCCGGGTCGCCGGATTGGGGGGCCTCGCGGATCTCGAACGAGTCACCTCTGCTGGCGAAGAGCGCGGCGGCCACATCGGCGAGACGCTCCTCCTTTGGACCGGCGATCTCGGTGATCCTGCCGTTCTCGATCTCCGGCTCCTCGGCCGCGTCGGCAAGTGCCTCGGCGACGACGCGCGCGGCCAACGGCTGCGTTCTCATCTCGGGCAGGTAGGCGACGCCGTCTTGGGTCATCCAGCCGACAAACGGATCGAAGAACTCGTGGAACTGGGCCGCACGAACGATCCGGACCGGGAGCGGGCCTTCGAGCAGCGCCTCCTCTTGCGCCATCTTCGCCGCGTTGTAGCCCCCCTGGAACTTGTCGATGCCGATGATCGAGACGACGACGATCCGCTTCACCCCGGCTTCTGCGCCGGCTCGCTGGAGGTTCCGTGCCGAGGTGGTGAAGAACTTCGTGGCCTCTTCCTGGTCGGGCGTGGGCCACGTCGCCGTATCGATGATGGTCTCGACCCCGGCGAGCGCCTCCTGGAGACCCTCGCCGCTGATCACGTCCACACCCTTGGAGCGCGCGATCGGGACCACATCGTGTCCGCGCTGCTCGAGGATCTCGACGAGGGGCGATCCGACCCGGCCGGTGGCTCCGGTGACGGCAATTTTCTGGCTCCTGTTTTCGGTCCCCATCGTTCTTCCTTTCCCTGTGCCTGCTGCGCTTTTTCCCGTTTCACCCTGACGACGAACGGGACCCGTTCAGATCGACAGGGGATTGATCTCGACGGGGCAGAATCGCACCGGCCGCTATTCGTCCAAAGCGACAGATCCAGGCATAACGGCCAGTAGCATGGCCCCGGCGACCGGCCGCGACGTCGCGGCCGGGAGGCGACGGAAGGGATGACGTCGTGAGCAGCGAGCTTGACTGGCCGGCGATGCGCTTCGAACCGCTACGCCCGGCGTCGCGCGGCCGCCTCATCGCGGGGTTCGTGCTGGGCCCGCTCCTCTGGCTGGTGGCGCTGATCGCGGCCGCTTTGCTGTTCCACTTCAGCTGGGCGATCGCGCTCGGGCTGCTGGTGGCCCTGTCGTCCTTCCTCGTCTCGCTGCTTGTCCTCTCGATCCTCTACAGACGGCGGCGTTCGCAGGAGAGGCGGTATGCGCACGGCGGGTGACGTGCTGCTGGCGTTCGTCGCTCTGTACCCGGTATGCACCGCGGCGCTGTGGATGGCGGGAGGGGTGCTGTTCCGTCGGCTGGAGGAGCCGACCAGCGTCGAGGAGCCCGAGGACGGCTGGCCGGGGGTGTCCGTGCTCATCCCCGCCTACAACGAGGAGAACGTCATTGCGACCAGCGTCAGGGCGGCGCTCGCCGCGGACTACCCGAACCTCGAGGTGCTGGTTCTCGATGACGGCTCCACCGACGGCACCGAGACGGCAGCAGAGCAGGCGGCCGGCGGTGATCGGCGCTGCCGCGTGATCCGCGATCCGGTCAACCGTGGCAAGGCCGACCGGCTCAACTTCGGGTTCAGAGAGGCGCGGCACGAGCTCGTCGCCGTGATCGACGCCGACACGCACCTGCACCCGTACGCTCTCAAGCTCGTCGTCACCCGCATGCGCCGTTCACCGATGGTGGCCGCCGTCGCCGGCGCGCCGCACGTCACCAACCGAGGCCGATTCCTGCTCGCCATGCAGGTGCTGGAGGCGGCCACGATCATCGGCCTGATGCGCCGCACCCAGTCCCTGACTGGGCGGGTCGGCATCGTTGCCGGGGTTCTCGGGCTGTTTCGCCGCGACCGCGTGCTGGCCGTCGGCGGCTACGACCCGCGGATGGCCACCGAGGACGTCGACCTGACCTGGAAGCTGCTCCTGGCTGGCTGGGAAACCGTCTATGAGCCGCACGCGCTCGTCGGCATGCAGGTCCCCTCGACCTTCCGGGCATTGTGGGCGCAGCGCACGCGGTGGGCACGCGGTCAAGGCGAAGTCCTGCACGTCCACCTCAGCGACGTGAGCCGCTGGCGCAACCATCGCATGTGGCTGCTCGCCTTCGAATCACTCGCGTCCCTGTTGTGGGTCCTCGCCCTCGCCGGTTCGCTCATCATCACCGTGCTCGGCACCGCGCTCGGCGGCGGGAGCCTGTTCGGAGGATTCGCATTCGCATGGGGGATCGCGATCGCCGTGATCGCGACACTCCAGCTAATCGTGGCGATCACGCTCGAGCGCGGCTACGACCCCACCATCCTGCGAACATTCGTGGTCGCGGCCCCTTACCCGCTCGCCTACTGGATCATCGCCGCTGCGGCAGCCCTGCGCGCGCAGACGATCCCGCTCCTCCGCGGTCCCCGCCGAGAGCGCGTCGTCTGGGACATCCCACGCGAACGGCTCGAAACCGCGGCCGGAGCCGCGAAGTATCCCCCTTCACAGAATCGCTGACGACATCAGGGCTTACCCCACTGTCCCCCGCTCTGGAGGAAGGATTACGCTCAAGCCTCTAATGAGGGCATCGGCGGCCGTGCTGGCGGCCTTGCTCTGCGGCTCGTGCCTCGGGCTGACCGGCTGCGGGAGCTCGACGGATCGGCCCCCCGGGTCCACGGAGCCCGCCTCCGCCCGGACTCCGCTCCCCGCCCCTGACGTCGCCCTCACCTCAGAGGAAAAGCGGGTCTGGGCAATGCTCCCGCCCGACCGGTCGGCCATTCCGGTTCTCCTGTACCACGGGATCGGGCCTGAGGGCGACTTCTCAAATGCCGCGGACGCCTCCTACGGCGTCGGCACCGAGGACTTCGCCAAGCAGATGACGGAGGTCCAGCATGCCGGCTACCAGACAATCGACCTGCAGACGTTCATCGACTTTGTCCATGACAACCCGGTACATCTCCCACCGCGACCGCTCTTGCTGACCTTCGACGACGCGCGGGCCGACTCCTGGACCGGGGCCGATGGCATCCTGCGCAAGCTGCACTTCAACGCGGTCATCTTCGTCGACGTCGGGCGTGTCGAGGGCGGCGATCCGGAATATCTCTCATGGCAGGAGCTCGCGACCGCGCAGGAGAGCGGGCGCTGGGAGCTACAGCTGCATTCCGGCAAGGAGGGCCACACGCAGATCCACTACGGCCCAGGATCCGGGGACTACGGGCCGTACTACGCCTACGAAAAGCGGGGCGAGGATTTCGACGGCTGGCGAGACCGGGTGCGGTCGGACATCGCTTCGGGCCAGGAGACGCTCTCCGATCACATCCCGGCCTACCAACCGCTCGCCTTCGCCCTTCCGTTCGGCAGCTACGGCCAGGACGGCACCAACGACTCCCGAATCCCCGGCGACCTTCTCGGCTGGCTCAAGCACCGCTACGAAGCCATCTTCACCCAGGACGTGAACGCACGGGCGAAACCAGGGAGCGGACAACCGCTCGGCCGAATCCAAGTCACCCGCGCCACCACGGGAGGCAGCCTGCACCAGATGCTCCTCTCCGGCACGAATTGAGGTGATCTCGCGCTCCTCCTTGCGCGAAAAGCGAGCCGGCGGTTTGCCTACTCCGACAGCCCGCTGCTCCGCCAGAAGTCCGTTGCAGGGCCCTCTTGGCGTCTAGAGCTCGGCTCGGCGGCGCATCCTGACACCCGCGATGCCGATCACGGCGCCGAGGATGACGATCAGGGGGAGAGTCGTGTAGGTGGCGAGCTCCGAGGGGGCGCCGGTGTCGAGTCCGCCGCCGCCCGAGTCGCCTGATCCGGTGCCGGATCCGGAGCCCGTGCCGCCGCCCGTGCCGCCGCCGGTGCCGCCCGTGCCGCCGGCGCCACCGTCGCCGCCCCCGCCGTCGCGCGGGTCGCCGGGGACGATCGCGGAGGTGCCGAAGTTGTTGTCGGTGCGGTAGAGCGAGCCCGAGTTCGAGTTGCGCTGGGCGTTCGGGGGCGCCGCGTCCTTGCGACCTGCCTGCGTCGGGATCTCGTACTGGTTGGCCGGCGGCGAACCCGCGGCGGGAGCGCCCGGGTCGGAGGTCTGGCCGAACGCCGCGGAGGGCAGGAGCACGAGCGCCGTGAGCACGAGAGCGGCGCTCAGTGCGCTTCCGGTGATGGTCCGTGATCTGCTCATTGCATCAGCCGGTTGGTCCCGCGCCGGCCAGGAAGGCCAGCACGAGGACGATACTGAGCACGAAGCTGGTGCCGCCGACGGCGAGGCGCGTCGCGGCCTCCGGGTGACTGCGCTGCGCGTCGATGATCACCCGCAGCTCATCGGCGATTAGCCGGAAGGGGAGCAGGAGGGTGCGGGCGAGGATCACAAGATCGACGCGGAAGCTGTGGGTCTGCACGTAGCGAATGTCGAGCGAGAGCTTGCCCGGGAGGATCGACTCGTAGTGGGCGAGAGGGTTGTTGGTGTCCAGGTCGTCGAGGAAGTGGACGAGCTGGGTGAGCCCGGTGAGGCCCGGCGCGACCTTGAGGATCTCCTCGTACTCGCGCTCGTGTTGGCGGACGAAGTCGGGGTCCTCGGGGCGGGGGCCGACCACCCGCATCTCGCCCTTGATCACGTTCCAGAACTGCGGGAGCTCGTCCAGGCGGTAGCGGGCCAGGAACCGGCCGACCGGCGTGAAGCGCACATCGAAGGAGGTCGAGAGGCTCGGGCCCTTGGAGCCGCTCTTCATCGTCCGGAACTTGAGCATCTGGAAGGGCAGGCCCTCGAGCCCGATCCGGGTCGCCCGGTAGAAGACGGATCCGGGCGAGTCGACGAAGACCACCGCCGCGATCAGCAGCCCCACGGGCAGCAGAACCGGCAGCAGCAGAAGCAGGATCAAGCAATCCACTGAACGAGCAATCGGACGCACCTTGGCCCTCCCTGGCCCACCTTCTTGGTCCGTGACACTTTTCCCGCGCGAGCGCTCAACTAAACGGCTATACGGAAACACCATGCCCCTCCCGAGGCCCGGGTCTTGACGCCTTTTCACTGATCTCCCCTACGATTTAGTTGTTTGAGTCGAAGCGGGGCCCCTAGCCCGGCGGGAACACTAGCCGATACCACCGGCCACGAATAGGGTGGTTTTTACGGAAATTTTGACCTTGGGGACCCGTGGAGGAATCTTCTAGGGAGCGATCGAACGCCCGTGTCCGACTGGCAGGTCCCACTTTCAGCCGTCCGCCTCACGGAGGCCGATATTGAGGCGGCGGTCGAGGTCTACCGCTCCGGCTGGCTCAGCATGGGTCCGCGCACCCAGGAGCTCGAGAGCGCCTTCGCCGCCTACACGGGATCTGGACACGTTCTTGCGGTCAGCAGCTGCACTGCGGGACTGCACCTCGCAATGTCCGGGACAGGCCTTGGACCCGGCGACGAGGCGGTCGTGCCCTCGATCACCTTCGTCGCGAGCGCCAACGCCGTCGCCTACACGGGTGCACGCCCCGTCTTCGCCGAGATCGCGGCTGTCGACCGGCCCTGGCTCTCGGCCGAGACGGTGCAGCGCGCGATCACCCCCGACACCAAGGCGATAGTCGCCGTCTCCTACGGAGGGCACCCCGGTGAGATCGAGGAGATCAGGAAGCTGGCGGATGACCGCGGCCTGGCGCTGATCGAGGACGCTGCGCACGGCTCCGGGTCGTGGCTGGGCGACCGGCATCTGGGGACCTTCGGTCTCGCCGGGGCGATCAGCTTCTCGGCCGGCAAGAACCTCGGCGTGGGCGAGGGCGGAGTCCTGCTCACGGACGACGAGGAGCTGGCGGAACGCGCCCGGCTGATGCGCTGGCACGGCGTCACCCGCTCGATCTGGGAGCGCCACCGAGGCGGCACCGAGAACTACGACGTCGTCGGCCTCGGGTTCAACTATCGGATCGACGATGCGCGGGCCGCTCTGGCCCGCTCACGCCTTGCCCGGCTCGACGAGGACAACCGCCGCCGGGCGTCTCTCGCGTCCGTCTACCGGGACGAGCTCGGCACGCTGGATGGCCTCTCGCTGGTGGCGCCGCCGCCGGAGTCGGCCCGGGCCAGCCACAGCATGTTCGCCGTGGTCCTCGACGAGGCGGTCGACCGCGACGCCTTTCGCGACTCGCTCACGCAGCGCGGCATCCAGACCTCGGTGCACTTCTCGCCGGTGCATCGCTTCGAGCTCTACGCCGACTCCGGCGCGGAGCTGCCGACGGCCGACGCCTTCGCCGCTCGCACGGTCTCGCTGCCGATGTTCGCCGAGATGGAGGGGGGCCAGCAGGCCGAGGTGATCGAGGCGGTGCGGGAGGCGCTCGGCTAGAGCGCGGGCCTTACGGCGCCGTCTGGTAGGCGCCGAAGGAGGGCTTGCGCTGACCCGTGTAGGTCTGCAGGCCCCAGTTGGCGCTTCCGGCGTCCTCCGGCTCGTCGTCGATCCGGTACCAGCCGAGGCCGGCCACATAGGGAAGGCTGTTGACGAGCCGGTAGGCACTGGCCACCCAGTTCGCCTGCTCCTGATCGGAGACGTAGAAGCCCAGCCAGAAGTGCGCGGCGTGGCCGGAGAGCACGCTGTACTCCGAGAACCAGATCGGCGGGGTGCGGTGTCGGCGCTTCTTTTTCTTGCCCTTCTTCTTGGAGACGTGGGCGACGCCGCTGGAGCTGTGAGCGCTCGCCCTCCGTGCCTTCTTGCGCTTCTTCTTCTTGCCGAGGTAGGCCTTCTTGAGCAGCTTGTGGAGGGTGTCGGCGTCGCTCAGGCCGATCAGGTTGTTGAGCGCGGGCTGGCGGATGTCGGGGAAGCGGCCCTCGAAGGGGTTGTGGCCCCACCAGTCGAGCCGCGGCGGGCGCTTCTTCTTGCCCTTGCCGACGCGCGCCCAGCGGATGAACTCGGCGGGCGAGACCGGGATGTTCGCATTGAGGGTGTCGCCGCCGATCACGATGTTCGCCGGGTTGGCCCGCTTGAGCGCCACATAGGCGGCGTCGCAGAGCCGGGCGTAGGCGCGGGGGCCGACCGGGCTGTGGTCCGGCATCGGCTGGAAGTTGGCGCCGTAGTTGACCTCGCCCCAGATCATCCAGTGGTGGACCGTCGGATAGCGCTTGCTGATCGCGTACATGAAGTCCGCGTAGTCCTGGACGTTGTTAGGGACCCACTGCCGGCCCCTGCCGCCGTTGGCCCACGGGGGCGTTCCCTGCACCAGGATCGTCACGCTCATTCCGTACTGCGCAGCCTGCCGGATGGCGGTGTCAGTGCCGCTCCCCCACTGGTATGCGGGGTCGTTGGGGTCCCGCGGGTTCGCCGGGCGGGTCGGGGCCGCCCGGTCCCAGGGCACCTGCATCTGGAAGTTCTGGGCGCCGAGCTGGGCGTACACCGGGAAGGCCGAGCAGCCGCTGGTCGTGGTCGGGCAGTTGACGTTGCCCGCGTCGAAAGTGGTCCGACCCCAGATCGACTTCACGGCTGCGCCGGCGGAAGGCGCGCACAGCATGACCAAGGTGCACGCCAGGCAGAGTGGGACGATCAGGCGTCGCGCGACTTGCACTTAGCGGGCGGCGGCGTAGGCGTCGAAGGACGGCTTCCTTGCTCCGTTAGCGCCGAGCAGCCCCCAGGCGGCCCCAACGTTCCCGTTCGACGGCTCGTCCTCGAGCTGGTACCAGCCGAGTGCCTTCACGTACTTGAGCTTTCTGAGCATGCGGTAGGCGGCGGTGATGTAGGCGGCCTGCTGGGTCGGGCTAACGTGGAATCCGCCGAACAGGTTGGGGCTCGCCTCGGACAGCACCGTCCACTCGGAGAGCCAGAGCCGCGGCACCTTCACCTTCCGCTTCTTGGACACCCGGGCCTTCTTTCCCTTCCCCTTGGTTCGCAAACCGTAGGCGCGCTGGATTTCGCCATAGAGCGTGTCCACGTCGTTGAGGCCGCGGAACTTACCGATCGGCTTGTTCTTGATGTTGGGGAAGCGGCCCTCGAAGGGGTTGTGGCCCCAGAGGTCCATGCGCGGCGGCCGGGCCTTCTTGCCCTTGCCGACCCGCAGCCACTTGACGAAGTCCGGCGTGGGGACGGCGCCGCCGCCGTTCAGGGTCATGCCACCGATCACGGTGTTCGCCCCGCTCGCCTGCTTGAGAGCGACATAGGCGCGGTCGAGCAGCTTGGCGTAGGTCCGCGGGCCGGCGCGGCTGTTGCGCGGCATCGGCTGGAAGTTGATCCCGTAGCTGGGCTCGCCCCAGATCATCCAGCGGTGGATCGACGGGTAGCGCTTGCTGATCGCGTACATGAAGTCGGCGTAATCCTGCGGGTTCGTCGGCGCCCAGGCTCGCGGGCGTCCGCCGTTCGCCCAGGGGGGCGTCCCCTGCACGAGGACCGCGATGCCCATCCCGTACTGGGCAGCCTGCTGGACGTCGAAGTCGGCGAACGACGGCCACTTGTAGGCGGGGTCGTTAGGGTCCCGGGGGTTGGCCGGCCGGCTCAGGGCGACGCTGTCCCAGGGGATCTGGACCTCATACGTGTTGGCGCCCAGCTGCCTGTAGATCGGGAAGGCCGAGCAGGGGGACGGCCCCGTGGGACAGTTGGCGTTGCCAACGGGGAAGGTCGCCGGGCCCCAGATAGATTTTTCGGCGGCACCTGCCGCCGGAGCTGAGGCGAGGATGACAAGGAGGAGCGCGGCCGAGAGGCCGAGGAGGACGCTGAGCCGACGCATGCAGTCGCAGAACAATAAAGACGGGTTCGAGTTGCGGTGCGAGTAGCGATCCTGCTCCACAAGACGGTTGTCCACGACGGCCGGGTGCTGCGCGAGGCGGGTGCCCTGGCCGACGCCGGGGACGACGTGGTCATCGTCCACCTGCCCGCGGGGGACGAGGACGACGTCCCGGGGGGCTTTCGGCTGCGCTCGGCAACGCCGCCCAGGTGGATGCGCCGCCTGCCGCGGACTCTCTGGCGGGTGATCGCCCTCGGCTCGATCGCGCTCGGCGCCCGCGCCGAGCGGCCCGACGTCGTGCACGCCAATGACATCGCCACGCTCATCCCGGGCTATCTCGCGGCTCGGCTGAGCCGGGCGGCGCTCGTCTACGACACGCACGAGTACGCCGTCGGGGTTCCCTACCGGAAGGCGGTCTGGGCGTGGTTGGCCGCGACGATCGAGGGACTGCTGATCCGCCGCTGCGACGCCGTGATCACGGTCTCCGACGGCATCGCCGAGCGGCTGCAGGCCCGCTACCAACTGGCTGAGAAGCCGGTCGTGGTTCGCAACGTGCCCGACCTGCTCCCGCCGGACCCCGCGGCGGCGCCCGACCTGCGCCGGGAGATGGGGATCGGGGATGCGCCGCTGGTGCTGCACCAGGGCGCCGTGGCCGATGGGCGGGGAGGCGGCAACCTGGTGCGGGCGGTGGCGCAGATGGACTCGGCCCACCTCCTCTTCCTCGGGGCGGACGGCGCCTTCGCCGACGGCCTCCGGGAACTCGGCAGCGGGCTCGGGCTCGACGGTCGCCTGCACTTCCATCCGCCGGTCGCCCTCGCGGGGCTCCTCTCCTTCACTTCCCAGGCGGACGTCGGCGTCTCGCTGCTCGAGGACACCTGCGAGAACCACCGGCTGGCGCTGCCCAACAAGCTCTTCGAGTACCTGGCGGCCGGCCTCCCGGTGGTGGTCAGCGACCTGCCGGAGATGAGCAGGCTGGTCGGGGAGCGCGGCGTGGGCTGGATGACCGATCCCGCCGATCCCGCCGACATAGCGCGGGTGCTGGGGGTGGCCCTCGAGGACCGAAACGACGCGGGTCTGCACGAGCGGGTGCGCGCCGCGGCCGCTGAGCTCAACTGGCCGCACGAGCGCTCGCGGCTCACCGGTCTCTACGCAGCTCTCGGCGGCGGCCGAAGTAGAGAGTCGTGAGACGCCTGGCCTCCAAGGTCCGTGGGCTCGGTGAGTTGGTTCGCCGAGGCGGGCTCCGCCACCCGGTCGCGATGGCCTCGTACGCGCGCGGACGAAGGCAGCGCCTCAAGGGCCGGCCGGAGGAGGCGGCGCGCGCTCTGAGGTGGGCGCACGAGCACGCTCCCGAGATCAGCATCTACGGGCTTCAGCTCGCGATCGCGCTGCGCGAGTGTGGTCGCTGGGAGGAGGCCGCGGAGGTCCTTGACGGCATGGCCGGGCGGCTCAGCGCGAGCGACCCGCAGACCCTCGGCATGGCGGGCGTCGAGATGGCGCGGCTGGGGCTGCGCGACGAGGCGCTGGCCGCAATCAGCGAGCTTGGCGACCAGCCCGACCGCGTGCCCTGGGCGGCGCTCATCCAGGCCGCGCTCGGCGACGTCGGCGCCGTCAGGGACCTGGTCGCCTCCGCCGGTGAGCTGACGCCCGAGCGGTGGCTGGGCCGCCAGCAGCTGGCGGTGGCGCTGGAGCAGGCGGGTGAGCCGAGCCGAGCGCTGGAGCTGGTTCGGGGGAAGAACGCCGCCCAGGAGGAGCGTCTCGCCGCCACGCTTCGCACCTACAACCCGGCCTGGTCACCGCGGCTCGCCGGGAGCCGCACAGAGAAGGCGGGCGGGGACCGGGTCCTCTACCTGCTCGAGTCGTCGCTGCCGTACACCCCCTCGGGCTACGGCTACCGCTCCCGTGAGCTGCTGCGGGCGCTGCGGGAGACGGGCCTGCACCCGGAGGTGGCCACCCGCATGGGCTTCCCGTCGAGCCGCGGGATCATGGGGGCGCCGCCGGAGGAGACGGTCGACGGGGTGATCCACCACCGCCTCAACCTGCCGGGCGTCAGCAAGTACACTGGCATCCCGCTCGACGAGCGGCTTCAACAGAACGCCGACTGGCTGCTCGAGCTTGTCGGCCGGATCGAGCCCGCGGCCATCATCGCCGCGACCCCGCACCTCAACGGCCTGCTGGCCCTGAGCCTGCGGGAGGCGACCGGCACGCCGGTGATCTACGACGTTCGCGGCTTCCCCGAGATGACCTGGGCGACGCGGCCGGGTGGCCCGGGAAGCGAGGTCCACGGGCTGCGCCGCGAGGCCGAGACCCGCTGCGCGGCGGAGGCGGACGGCGTCATCACCACCAGCGGGACGATGCGGGACGAGCTGGCCTCGCGCGGGGTGAGCCCGGACCGGATCACGATCGTTCCGCAGATCGTGGATCTCGAGGCCTACTCGCCACGTGATCGCGACCGTGACCTGGCCCGCTCGTATGGGGTCGAGGGGCACTTCGTGGTCGGCACGATCACCTCGCTGGTCGACTACGAGGGCATCAACGTGCTGCTGCGCGCGGTTGCCCTGGCCCGGGCCGAGGGGCGAGACATCGCGGCTTTGGTGGTGGGCGACGGGAAGGCCCGGCCCGCGCTCGAGGCACTCGCGGGCGAGCTCGAGCTGGGTGCCGCGGCCGTCTTCGCCGGGCGCATCGAACAGGAGCAGGTGCCCGCCCATTACGGGCTGATCGACCTGTTCGCGCTCCCTCGGCGTGACCTCGAGGTCTGCCGCGCCGTCACCCCGCTGAAACCCTTCGAGGCCCTGGCGACCGGGACGCCGATTCTGGTCAGCGACCTCCCGGCGCTGGCCGAGATCGTCGCCTCCTCGGGCGGCGGGCGAACGGTCGAGCCCGAATCCCCCGAGGCCCTGGCGGGGACCATCCTCGAGCTGGAGGGCGATCGCGGCGAGCGCGCCCGCCTGCAGGCCGCCGCCGTCGAGTACGCCCTCGCCACGAACGACCGGGCGCGCGCCGCGGAGTCGCTCCGCGCCAGCTTCGAGGCTGTGTCTACCCTGGCCCGGCCTTGACCCTGCCGCTGTTCGCCAGCCGCTCGGCCGTCGAGCCGCTGCTGCACGAGATCGCCGAGCGCCAACGGGCGGTCCTCGACAGCGGCCGCTACATCCTGGGCCCGGAGGTCGAGGCGTTCGAGTCGGAGTTCGCCGACCTCGTCGGCGCGGAGCACTGCGTCGGGGTCGCGAACGGCACCGACGCGCTCGAGATCGGACTCCGCGCGCTGGGCGTCGGCCCGGACGACGAGGTGATGGTGCCCGCGTTCACCTTCTTCGCCACCGCGGAGGCTGTGGCGGCCCTCGGGGCGACCCCGGTCTTCTGCGATGTGGACCCCGAGACCTGGTGCATGACTGCCGCGACCGCGGAGCCGGCGATCGGCGAGCGCACCCGGGCGCTGGTCCCGGTCCACATCTTCGGCAACCCCGCGCCGGTCCCGGAGCTGCGGGAGCTGGCCGAGCCTCGCGGCATCCGGGTGCTCGAGGATGCCGCGCAGGCGCACGGCGCCGAGCTGGCCGGCCGGATGGCCGGCGCCCTCGGCGAGGCCGCAGCGTTCAGCTTCTTCCCATCGAAGAACCTCGGCGGATTCGGGGACGCGGGCGCGCTGACGACCAACGATGCGTCGGTGGCGGAGGCCGCCAGGCTGCTCCGCACCCGCGGCTCGAAGGACAAGCGGACGTTCAGCGAGGTCGGTTACAACTCGCGCCTCGACGAGCTCCAGGCAGCGGGCCTGCGGGTACTCCTGCCGCACCTGGGGGAGTGGGTCGAGGCGCGGCGCAGCGCGGCGAACGCCTACCGCGAGGCCGGGCTCGCCGACTTGGCGCAGCTCCAGAAGGAGACGCCGGACGGGCGCTCGGCTTGGCACATCCTCGGGATCGCCTCACCAGAGCGCGATCGGCTCGCGACGGCGCTCCGCGACACCGAGATCGAGGCCCGCGCCTACTACGAGACCCCGCTCTACCGCCAGCCCGCCCTCGAGGGCTGGGCTCCCGCCGAGCTGCTCACCGAGACCGAGCGGATCTGTTCGCAGATCCTGGCGCTGCCGATGGGCTCCGCCCTTCCGGAGGGCGCTCCCGCCGAGGTGGTGGCGGCGATCCGGTCCGCGCTCGGTTAGCGCCAGCGCTCGAGGAGCTCGTCGTCGCCGACGTCCCGCAGCTCGCGGGCGGGGACGCCGACCACCACTTTGCGGGCGGGGACGTCCTCGAGGACGACCGCCCCGGCGCCCACCACCGCCTCCTCGCCGATCTCGACGCCGGGGAGGATCACCGCGCCGCCGCCGATCCGGCAGGCGCGGCGGAGGGTTGGACCGTCGGGCGGCTTGCCCGCCTCATGACGGCCCATGGCGTCGTCGTTGGTCAGGATCACGCCGGGGCCGAGGAAGGCGTCGTCCTCGATCACGGTGCCGGCCGTGACGTAGCAGTTGCTCTGCACCTTGACCCGGGTGCCGACCGTGACGTCGTTGTCGACCGCCGTGCCGCGGCCGATCACGGACTCGGGGCCGACCCGCGCCCGTTCGCGGACCTGCGCCTGATCGCCGATCACGGCCGCCGCTCCGATCTCCGCGCCCGCGCTGATGACGGCGCCCGGGCAGACGACGGCGTCGTCGGCGAGCCTGGCAGGCTGCGGCTCCTCGGCCGAGGCGGTCGAGTGCCGGCCGAGCATGGGCGGCTTGCCGATCACGGCGGAGTCGCCGATCACGCAACTGGTCCCGATCCGCGCGCCGGCGTGGATGACGACGTTGCCGCCCAGCTCGACACCCTCTCCGATCTGGACGCCCTCGCCGAGGAGCAGGCCGGGGGCCACCTCGGAGGGTTCGAGTCGAGTCACGGGCCGGCGTGGATTCCCGGCCGGCCCGTATCGATCGGGGCGCTGACCGAGACCGGGGCGCCGTCGGCGTCGAGGGACGCCTGCAGCGCCTCGAGCACCGTGTTGGCGTCGTCCAATTCGCAGCACCAGGCAAGCTCGCAGGTGTCGAGCGTGGCGAGGTTGCGGGCCAGGTTCGGACCCCAGTACCCCATGCCGGCTATGCCCAGCCTTATGGCCATCCCTGTGTCAAGCATACGGCTGCCGCCGCACCCGGGATGAGGTCTGCAAGCCCCGGGCCAGCTCAGGCGAGCCAGTCGGCCATCGCCACCGCGACCCGCTCGCCCGCCTCGCCCGCGCCGTAGATCTCGGCGGCGGGCGAGGGCTCGCCCGGATCGGGAAGCTCATCGAGGGCGCTCCGGACCTGATCGGCCCGCAGGCCGATCAGCCGGTTCCAGCCGGACTCGACGGTCTCCACCCACTCGGTCTCGTCCCGCATGGTCAGGCAGGGGACGGCGGCGAGAAAGGCCTCCTTCTGTACGCCGCCCGAGTCCGTGATCACCGCGCGCGCGGCTCGCACCAGCCGGGTCATGTCGAGGTAGCCGAGCGGCTCGGTGGGCCGGATACCGCGGCCGCCGAGGCCCTCGAGCGTCCCCGCCGACTCCAGCCCGGCGCGGGTGCGGGGGTGAACGGGGAAGACGACCGGGGCGAGGGCAGCCGCGTTCGCCAGGACCTCGATCAAGAGCGCCAGGCGATCGGGATCGTCGACGTTTGCGGGCCGGTGCGCGGTGGCGACGAAGAACCCTCGCGGCTCGAGGCCGAGCCGCTCGAGCACCTCTGAGCGCTTGTCCGCGACCGGGCCCATTCGCAGCGCCACGTCCGCCATCACGTCGCCGGTCTGGACGGCGCGCTCGCCGAGGCCCTCGCGGCGCAGGTTCTCCATCGCCGTCTCGGTCGGAGACAGGAGGAGCTGCGAGAGTGAGTCCGCGACCAGCCTGTTGATCTCCTCCGGCATCGCCCTGTTCTGTGAGCGCATCCCGGCCTCGACGTGCGCGAGCGGGATCTGGGACTTGGCGGCGACCAGCGCGCCACCCAGGGTCGAGTTGGTGTCGCCGTAGACGAGCAGGGCATCGGGCTTGACCTCGGCCGCCAGGGGCTCGAGCCGGCCGAGGATCGCGGCCGTCTGCTCGGCGTGGCTGCCGGAGCCGACGTCGAGCTCGTGGTCCGGCCGCGGCGGGCCGAGCTCGTCGAAGAAGACATCGGAGAGCTCGGGGTCGTAGTGCTGGCCTGTGCGGACGAGGACCTCGTCGGCGCGTTCACGCAGGTGCCCCGAGACGGCGGCGGCCTTGACGAACTGCGGGCGGTTCCCGACCACCGTCATGACGCGGGGGGGTCAACTCGACAGCGCGCCGTTCCGCTCTGCATCGAGCTCGTCCCAGACGCTGCGCGGCAGCTTCCTGAGGCCCTCCAACGTGCTCTCCAGCGTGGACAGCTCACCGGCGTCGACCTCGCTGGCCAGGAGGGCACGCGAGATCGCGTCGCGCTCGGCGACCGCGAGATCGGAGAACAGGAACTCGCCGATCTGATCGTCGTGGTCGCTGGCGCCGTCGATCCCCGCCACTTGCCGAAGGGATCTGACCAGCCGCTCGGAGACTTCGGAGGGCTCGCTGCCAGGATCGGCGGCGGCGATCGTGTCGAGGGCCCAGCCGCCGACCGCCGCCAGCTCCAGCTCGGCCAGATCCTGGTCGTCGAGCGCCCGGAGCCGCCGCTCGGTCTCCGGGTCGGTTCGGTGCCTCGACAGCGCCTGACGCAGCACGATTCGGATCTGGTGGCGCTGGTCCCGGGTGATCACGCCGGTGACGCTGAGCAGGACGGGGTAGAGGCAGAACGCCACGAGCTCCGCGAGTGGCTGCCAGTCGCCGGCCAGTGAGCCGGCGCCGCGCGCCAGCCCCAGGCACACGCCGGCGATCGCGATTCCGCCCACGATCCGGGGGTAGTCGATTTCGACCGGCTTGGGTCCGTGCTGCGAGAGCCAGGTCATGCCGAGCGCCGCGATCATGAACCCGCCGATCACCGAGAGCGCCGCGCCCGTCGCGCCGAGCCAGGGGATCAGCACGAAGGCGAGCCCGATGAAGACCGCGGCGGAGAGGAGCGCCGCGATCACGTAGTAGGTGCGCTTGCCGGGGAAGCGAGCCACCCGGTAGACGGCCACCAGCAGGCCGTGGGCGAGGTAGGCGCCTCCGAGCAGGGGGACGAGCGGCGCCGCGTCCGCGTAGGAGGACGGGGCAATCCGGACGAGGCCGTCGGCGGTGACCGTGAGCCCGAGGATGAGCAGCATCCCGCCGAGCACGAAGTAGGTGAGCATCGTTCCGCCGATTACCTCCCGGCTGTGCTCCTTCTCGGCGGCCCGGAAGGTCAGGGTGCGGGCGATCGGCGTCCAGGCCATGAACAGGGCCGAGCTGAAGTAGTGAATGAACGAGGCGATCCTCCCCGCCAGGCGGTAGAGGCCGACCTGGCTGTCGGTGGCGAACTTCGAGAGGGCATAGAGGTCGACGTTCTGAGCGATCCAGAACGAGGCGACCACGGGAATGAAGATCGCGCCCCGACGAAGGATCATCTTCAGGTCGTCCCGGTCGAGCGCGAGCGCGTAGCTCCTCCAGGTAGCCAGGAGGACAACCGGCACGGCTGCCACGCTGCCGAGCGCGACCCCGCCGATTGCCCCGGAAACCCCATGTCCCGTGGCGACCAGGGGGATCGTGATGCCGATCACCAGAATCGGCCTCACCGTGCTGAAGCCCACGTAGGCGTATGGCCGCCGCTCGAGCCTGAGCACGTTGGTGGTGAATCGCCAGAGCGCTCCCGCCGCGCCCGAGGCCGCGGCGATCAGGATCAGATCCCCGTCCGAGGAGTCGCCGAGGATCAGCTGGGCGAACTGCGAGGAGAAGATCGCGATCACGGCGGTGCCGGCGCCGCAGATCAGCAGGGTGACGACCAGCCCCGTTCCCAGGCCCTTTCGCTTGTCGCGCGCGCCGGCCGAGTCGTCGTCGTCGACGTCCTCGTCGCCGGTCGCGCCAAACACCCACATGAAGGTCCCCTGCAGGGTGCCGAGGTTGTAGACGATGGTCGTCAGGGCGGCGAAGAAGAGGAGCAGGGCCAGCTGCCCGTACTCGCTCGGCGACAGGTAGTGGGTGACCACCACGACCTGGACCACCGCCAGCAGGAAGCCGACGAAGGCGCCCGTGGTGTAGAGGCCGGTGTCCCGCGTGAGACGGGCCCCCAGGACGCTCGCCCAGCCACCCTCGGGCGGCGTCGCGCCACTGCTCGGGGTGCTGCCAGCCGCGGGGCTCATCGGGGCCGCCGTGCGATCAGGTGCTGGTAGCGGGCCACGGGCCGCATGAAGGAGGGCCAGCTGCGCTCGGGGGACGAGACGTTGTGCACCTGCTCGAACCCGGCCCGGCGCAGCTCCCTGACCGCCTCCGGACCGGAGGTGAGGCGGACAAGCGAGCGGTCCCGGCCCAGGCGCCGCGACACAGCCACCGCCTGGCGGGGCGGCAGCAATTGGATCAGGGGGAGTCCGGTGAACTGATCACGAGCGTTCCAGCGATTCGGGTTGCGGGTCACCAGGCGGCCACCGGGGCGGAGGACGCGGAGGCTCTCGGAGAGCGCGGCCCGCCGGTCCTCCCGCGGCACGACGTAGCAGAGGCTGTTGTTCTCGACGACCACGTCGAAGGTCTCGTCAGGAAAGTCGAGATTCTGCATGCGACCCGCCTTGAACTGGACATCGAGGCCCTGCTCGGCCGCGACCTTGCGGCCCACCTCCAAGCGGTCCTCCTTCAGATCCACGCCCATCACGGTTGCGCCCCTCGCGGCGAAGAATGCGCTCAGCGCGCCGAAACCGCAACCCAGGTCGAGTAGTCGCAGCCCGGCGATCGAATCGAGCTCGCCGTGCTCATGGAGGATCTCCAAGAGGGGCTCGCCGCGCCGCTCGACGAACCCGGAGTTGGTCTCCACTGTGTTGAGACCGGCCGGGCCGCTCATCTCCTCGCCCCGCTCGCGGTAGAAGGCGAGCACCTCGCGGCGCAGCGACTCCGCGATCGGGTTGAAGTCGCGCGTGCTCACCTCGGGGGCCGGTCGGACCCGGTGTGAATCGGCCTGCCCGCCGTGGGTGCCGCGCCACCGGGTCCCTTGGGCAGAGCGCCGCGCAGGACGCGGTCGAGCCAGAGGGCCGGCCCGGAGCACCAGTTGTTCGGGTGGGTGAGGCAGAGGATCGGCGAGCCCCCCCCGCCGAGCAGCCCCTCGGGGTCGGTGCCGTCCTTCCAGCCGCCCTCAGCGGTGGTGCGATCGGTGAGCCAGTGGGCGATGCCGCGGCCGCGCATCGCCTCGTTGCCGTCGAACTCGATCCCGTAGGACGAGCAGTCCTCGCCGCGCAGGAGCTCCGCGTTGTGGACCTCGGGGACGCGCGAGTCTCCATGGGGAACGACGCTGCGGATCGGACCGAAGATCCGCTCGAATGCGGCGATCTCCTCCCGGAGCTGCGCGCGGCTCTCGGCGAGCGCCTCCAAGCTCTCCGGCTCGCCGTCTCCCGCCTCGAGCGCCCGCCTGGTCAGGGTTTCGTAGTGAAGGCCGACCTCGAAACCCTGCTCCCTGAGCGCGGCGACCACGGTGGGGTGGGCGGTGCGCCAGCGGAAGTACCAGGAGGAGCGAATCCCGAGGTCGGACTCGATCTCGGCCATCGTCAGCGCCGAGCGCGGATGCTGATCGACGTCGTGGCGCATGATCATCACCCGCTCTTCATCGGCTCCCTCAGACGTATCCCGGACCCATTCCTCGAGAGGGACCAGCCGGTAGCCATGGTCCTGCGCCGAGTTGAGGAAGCGCCGGTACTCGGCCCAGCGGTTGCGCGAGAAGGTTCGCGAGAGCCGCGGCCTCAGGCGAGTGGGCGGTGAGTCCATCGTGGCTAGCCGTGGTGGGCTGCGGCGAGCGCCTCAGCGTAGGTGTCTCCCAACAGGCTGGATTCGCGTTCCCAGCTGAGCTTGGGGGCCGCCTCGGCGACCGCGGCGCGAAGCTCCCGGTTGCGTTCCGGACGCATCAGCTCGGCGAGCTTGGCGGCGACATCGGACGGGTCGTCGCTCCTCGCGACCAGGCCCACGCGGTGCTCCGTCACGAAGCTGCCCATCACGGGCAGATCGCTCGCCAGCACCGGGAGCCCGGCCAGCACGTACTCGAAGAGCTTGTTGGGGAGGCTGAGCTCGTAGCTCAGGCAGGCGGGCTGGATCAGGGTCAGGCCGGCAGTCGCGCCCCGGAGGGAGTCGATCACGCTGCCGGGCGGCACGGCGCCGGCGAACTCGACCCGGTCCGCAACCCCTTCGGCGGTTGCCAGCCGCTCGAGCTCCGCGCGGTAGGAGACGCCTGACGGCCCCAGCAGCCGAAGGCGCGCGCCCGGCGTCCGGGCGAGGGCCTCGATCGAGACCTCGATCCCGCGATTTCGGGTCACAGCTCCCACGTAGACGAAGATCGCTTCGCCTTCGGGGGGCTCGGCCGGTGACGGCGGTTCGGGCAGGTCGGGGATGTTCCTGACCACGCCCGGCTTCGGCACCCGGTAGCGGCGCGCGATCACGTCGGCGTAGCCCGGGCTCGCCGTGATGGTGCGATGGGCGCAGCGCACGAACAGCCCCTCGCAGGCCACTAGCCACCAGCGCGGCTCGGGCCGGAGGTTCCGGTCGGGCCAGAGCTCATGTGCGTCGTAGACGACGGCTGTTCTCCCCAGCAGGCGGGCCGCGACGCCCACCCACATCGTGTTGTAGTCGTTGCAGTGGATCAGGACGGGACGCTCCCGGCGGACGAGCGCAATCGCCCGGCGGTAGTAGTCCAGGGTACGCAGCCAGCGGTGGATCCGCACGAGGGGCGAGCGGCGCGGACTCACGCCGACGGACGCGATCGCGCCCGCTTGAGCAGCCTCCTCCGGCCGGGCCTGCGCCGCACCCTCCTTCGGGCGCCTGCGCAGCCGCGAGCTGATCCAGCTGAAGGGTGAGCCGGGGGAGAGGCGCCTGATCCGCCTGCCCTCGACGGTGGCCTGGGCGTCCGGTTCTTCGTCCGAGACCACTGCGATCACCTCTGGCCGGTAGCCCAGCGACTCGAGCGTGCCCGCCTCCCGCAGCACGCGCGAATCGTGCGTGCCCGCATTGCGCACGAGGATCAGCGCCTTTCGAGAACCCCAATTCGAACGATTGCGCGTGCCCACAGGCTCAATTAGAGTTTTCGTCAGATATCGCTGGGTAGGTGAGTCCGGGTGTCCTCCTGGCGGTTTCACACCAGGAAGGGGTCTTTACGGGCACACCACGCCTAGAAGAAGTGCAGGGAATTCCCGAGGCTAATACTTTCGTCCTTTTTTTCCGATTCCTAACCCCAGAGATGCCTGGGATCGGGAGATTCAGGAGTCGGCCTTGACTCGCTACGACTACGACATAGGCGTCCTGTCCGACTTCCGCTTTCCAGGCGGGACGTCGGCGAGCCTTGCGGAGGAGATCCGTGCCCAGTCGAGCGCGGGCTACACGACCGCGTTGATCCCGGCGCGCGCCGCGAACCTGAAGCGACGCCGTGGCTTCAACAGCCGGATCGTGAGCGCCGTGCAGGCCGGCCAGGGCGAGCTCGTCGCCCCGGACGCGGAGATCAACGTGAAGCTCCTCGTGATCCGCCAGCCGTCGATCTTCGTGGAGGACCCGGATCCGCCTCCGCGGGTGAAGGCCGACAAGGTGCTGATGATCGTCAACCAGATCCACGGCAACGGCGGCGGGCCCGAGGCGTACGCCGAGGGTCTGGCCGAGACCCGCGATCGCCTCCGAGCCATGTTCGGCGACCAGATCACCTGGGCCCCGATCGGTCCGATCCCCCGCACGGCGCTGACGCGGACTCGGGTGCCGCTCGACATGGCCGAGAACGACTGGCACAACGTTCTCAACGCAGAGGAATGGTGGATCCCGCGGGACAACTTCGTCGCCAACAATCCCGTCATCGGGCGTCACGGCCGGCCCACTTGGAAGAAGTGGCCGGAGTCGCCGGAGGAGATCCTCGCGGCCTACCCCGACGACGACCGCTTCGGGGTCAAGATCCTCGGCGGAGGGGAGGTGGCTGCAAAGATCATCGGTCGGGTTCCCGGCAACTGGGTCCTCTATCCGTTCAACAGCATGCACCCGAGGCGGTTTCTGGGTGAGATCGACTTCCAGGTCTACTACCACCATCCGAATGAGCCCGAGGCTTTCGGCCGCACGATCGCCGAGGCCCTGGCGAGCGGCACACCCACCGTCGTCTCCCCGGACTTCCGCCCACTCTTCGAGGACGCCTGCATCTACGCCCCCCCGGCCGAGGTCCAGGAGATCGTCACCGAGCTCCACGGCGATCCGACCGCCTACCGGGAGCGAGCCGAGTACGGCCACACCTTCATCAAGGAGCGGTTCGGCCATGAGGTGCACAAGGAGCGGATACGCGACTTGATCGGCGAGCCGACCAGCCGACCTCGCGCCCCGCGGTCCAGCCAACCCCGCCGGACGCTCCTGTTCTTCACCAGCAACGGCGCCGGGATGGGTCACCTGACCCGGATGATGGCGATCGCCAGGCGGCTGCCCTCCTCGGTCCGGCCGATCTTCGCGACCCTCTCCACCGGGATGCAGGTGGTCCGCGAGGCGGGCTACTTCTGCGAGTACATCCCGCGGTCGCCCGGCTATAAGCCGAGTGAGTGGAACGCCTTCCTCGAGCACCGCCTCATCGAGATCATCCGCCGCTATGACGTAGACGCGCTGGTCTTCGACGGCACCGTCCCCTTCCAGGGGCTGCTCGGCGCCAAGGAGGCCACCGGCGTCCCCGGCGCCTGGTGCCGGCGGGCGATGTGGCAGCACGGCAAGAGCGAGAAGATCCCGCGGAGAGCGGAGCACTTCGAGCTGGTGATCGAGCCGGGCGAGTTCGCCGAGGAATACGACCGGGGCGCAACCGTCGCCCACCGCGAGGAGGCGACGCGCCTCCGGCCGATGCTCCTGCTGG
This sequence comes from Solirubrobacterales bacterium, assembly GCA_036520315.1. GTDB lineage: Bacteria > Actinomycetota > Thermoleophilia > Solirubrobacterales > 70-9 > DASUPK01. Next base: position 39,707 of record DATDJZ010000115.1, read on the forward strand.
AAGAGTCTGAGGTGCTCGATCGCAAGGCGGCCAGGGAGGAACTCGGGCTCTCTGAGTCGGGGCTCGCGGTCCTGGTCGGGCTCGGCGCCGGCAATGACGAGGACACCGCTTCGCCCACGCGGATCGCGGTGGAGAAGCTGCTCGAGCGCCCTGACATCCAGGTGGTCGTCGCCGAGTGGGTGATTCAGAAGGAGGCGTTCGACCTGCCAGATCGAGTGAAGCCGATCAAGACCTATCCGATCAGCCGCCTGCTGCGGGCCTTCGATTTCGCGTTCAGCGCCGCCGGTTACAACTCCTACCATGAGCACATTGGCTTCGGAGTGCCGACGATCTTCATCCCGACCGAAACCCTGCTGGACGACCAGCCCGCGCGAGCTCGTTACGCCGACTCCGTCGGGGTCGGCTTATCGCTGGATCCGTTCAGCGAGGCGGGCCTGGAGCGGCGGCTGGAGTTGATGCTCAGCGAGGACTCCCGCCGCGAGATGGCCGACCGCTGCCGCGAGCTCTTCCCCGGGAACGGCGCCGAGGACGCGATGAACGCGGTCGAGCAGCTGGTGCTGGCGACCTCGCCCGAAGGGACGCCGTCATGAAAACGCCCTGGCGCATGCTGCGCAGCATCTCCTCAGACCTGGAGCGGCTCACCCTGCTGAGCGAGGAGCTCCAGACGATGCGCGAGTCCGAGCAGAGGGTCCGGCACGAGCTGGACGATCAGAAGCGGCGCGCCGAGGAGCGCGAGGCCGAGCTCAACAAGACGGTGAAGGACCTGACGAAGGCGCGCAACAAGGCGCGGGCCGAGCGCGACAGGCTCTCCAGCCAGCTCGAGAGCGTGCAGAACTCCCAGTCCTTCAAGATCGGCCACGCGATCGTCCAGGTCGCGAGGTTCCCGATGGCGGCGATGCGCAGCCTCCGGCGCGGCGCCCGCAAGCTGCTGCCCTCCGGCCGTGAGGTGCCGCAGCTGGAGAGTGCCGCGGCGAAGGCACGCAAGGGTGGCGATGCGAAGGAGCCGAAGGTGCCCAAGCCGAAGCAGAAGCCGGCCGCGCCGACCCTCTCGATTCCATCGGAGACGCCGTTCCTGGGCCCGCTGATGGAGGGGCACTCCACGACCATGTTCCTGATCTGGGGGTTCAACGGCGAGGAGCTGGCGAATCTGGTCAACGACGTCGCCCGGCTGCAGATGATGAAGCGCGACTTCAACCCCCTCTTCGTCACTGACGCCGACACCTGGGCCCCGTTCCAGGAGCACGGCTATTGGTTCGAGTACATCCCCTCGGCCGAGGAGTGGATGCAGCACAACCCGGACACCGGCTGGTCCGAGTTCGTGGCGGAGCGGATCGACTCGATCGTCAGCACCTACGCCCCCGATCGGATCGTCGTCTATGAGGACACGAACAAGCGGGAGGCGCTGAAGCGCGGCGTCCTCAACGGGGTCGTCGGCACCCGCCAGATCCAGATCGAGGAGCCGCCGAAGGCAACGCTGGCGCCGGTCCCCTCGACCGGCAAGCCCGTCAGCGAGAACGGCGGCCAGGCCTCCGCCGACTCCGCTACGGAGCAATCTCCTTCGGGTTGATCTCCGCCAGCCGGTCCCGGTAGCGCTCCTCCCACATCGCCATCAGGGAGAGGGCCCTGACCAGGTGGGCCGACTTGGAGGAGTCGAGGATCCTCTCGAGACGCTTGTTCGAATCGAGGACGGCCGGGTCGACCTCGTCGCGCAGGGGGCTGTGCCGCAGCCGCTCGGCGAAACCCTCCAGCGCTCCCTTCTTGATCTCCCTGTTCCCGGTCGGCTGCTCGGGGGTCTCGGCCGCGTCGTTGGTCGAGGGCAGCGATCCGACCTTGGGGTTGACGCTCGAGAAGATCTCCCTGTAGAGAGCGCCGTCGAGTTTGCTCTCGGGCGGTACCGCGAGGGCCGCCCGCGCGACGCGGTCGTCCGTGAACGGCGTCAGCACCGTTGCCTCGGCGCCCAGGATCGAGGTCGGGGCGAGGGAGATCCCCCGCAGCGTCCTGGTCATGTAGGCGGTCAGCGAGAGCTGCGCCGGCGAACCCGCCAAGGCCCGCGCTTCTCGCTCCCAGGCGCGCAGGGCGAGCTTCGTCATCACCCTCGAGAGGCGCTCGGAGAGAACCTCGGACGAGGAGGGCGCATTCGACAGGTACTCCCAGAGAAGCGCGAGCCGCTCGCGCCGGGTCTTGATCTGCAGCATCCCCTCGGTCACGAAATGGCCCTTGACGAAGATGCCACCCGCGAGCCCATCGACCAGAGAATGCGAGCCGTCCCGCAGCCGGCGTGCCAGTGGCATGAACCAGCCGTGGTGGGTGGTCTGGTAGTCGCAGCGGAGCGCCACCTTCTCCTGGTCTCCCCAGTAGCTCCGGCCCCTGGGGATCTGCGTCACCGGCACCCCCAGCGCCTTGGCGACCTTGCGGGCGTAAGGGGTCTCGTCGCTGCCGCGGTGGGTGGATTTGAGGGTCCACGCTGAGAGGCGCAGGTCCTTTCGCTCCGAAGCGAGCATCAGCAACAGCCTCGAGTCCCAGCCGCCGCTCAGCGGGCAGACCAGCGGACCCGCCGGGACCTCGGCGATCGCCTCGCGCAGTTCCGCGATCAGCCCTTCACCCGAGCTTGCATCCCTATCGAGAGTGACCTCGGCCCAGGGCCACGCGGGTGAGCGCCGCCGCGGCCCCTTTCCGGGCCAGTGCTTGAGGGTGCTGAAGGGCGGCAGCCGCCGCACCTCGAGGAAAGGAGTCCGGTCGCCGAGCGGCGCCGTCATCAGGAAGATCCCGGCCCAGGCCTCCCAGTCGATCGTCAGTCGGCGCCCGGGCGGGGCGGAGCTGACCAGCGGGTCGATCCGGGAGGCGAAGTAGGTCGCTTCGCCGTCCTGCATGTAGTAGACGGGCGCCACCCCGGAGACGCTCGAGTGGACGTAGCGCGAAGCGCCCTCGATCACCAATCCGCAGCAGGCGAGCTGCTGCGCCGCCTCCTTCCAGGAGCTCACCTGATCCCCGGCGGCCAGCCCCTCGCTCCAACCGAGCCCGGTCGCCCTGCGCCCGGACCAGGAGACGGGCTCGCGATCGAGGAGCAGTGCGGAACTGTCGTCCCGATGGACGAACTCGAGCGGCAGATCGAGGGCGCCGAAGGCCTTCCTCATCAGCTCGAGCCGCTCCGGATCGAACTCCCCCAGCGCGCCGCAGACGGCCGGATTCCCAGTAGCAGTGCCGGAGGCGGGCATCACCTACACCGACGCCCGGGCCCGCGAACCCTCAACCAACCCTCGACCAAGAATCGAGAACAGGGGCACCGTAAAAACCCGCACCAAATCTAGTAGTTCGTGGTATTGCCGCCCCAGGGGGCGTCCTGTACAGTCGCCGCATTGGGGACATAGACCCGATGCGCCCCGCCTCGCTCTAGGGGAAGTTCCAAGGCACATCGGGCCAATTTGGGGAGAAGTCGTGTTTCACGGGACCTATCGCATGCCAGGAAAGCTGATCGCATTCGCCTTTGCGCTCACCCTCGGGTGGGCCGCCTCCGCGGGCGCCTCGCCCGCCGCGGCTGACACGACCGTCTCCCTCACCTTCCTCGGCGGCATCGACAATCAGTACCAGGCTCGCCAGATACTGGCGGACCACAACATGAAGGGGACGTTCTACGTCAACTCCGGCCGGATCGGGGGCGCCGGCAGGATGACCTGGCAGCAGGTCAACCAGCTTGCCTCCGACGGCAACGAGATCGGCGGCCAGACCGTCGACAACCCGTTCCTCACCGGGCTCTCGCCGACGGAGCTCCAGCATCAGATCTGCGACGACCGGACCGCCCTGATCAACCGGGGCTTCGCTCCGGTCAGCTTCGCCTTCCCACACGGGAGCGCGGACGCCGACGCTGCAGCTCAAGCTCAGGTTCAGGCTTGCGGCTATGCGTCCGGCCGCGGCGACACCGGCCTCGGCTCCACGGGGCAGCCGAAGGCCGAGACGATCCCGCCGCAGAATCCGTCACTGATCCGGACCCGCGGCACCGTCGGCCCCACCAACGACCTCGCGTTCCTCGAGAGCTGGGTGATCGGGGCTGAGCAGCAGGGAAACGCCTGGCTGCCGATGGCCTTCTCGAACATCTGCGATCCGGCCACCACGACCTGCACGGGGAGCTACATCAGGCCGCAGGACCTCGACGCCTTCCTCGACTGGCTCCAGGGCCGCTCCTTGAGCGGCACCAATGTGAAGACGGTGCGCAAGGTGATGACGGGGACCGACCAGCCGCCCCCGCCGCCGTTCCAGGGCCTCGCGGTCTCGCTCACCTTCACCTCGGCGATCGCGAACCAGTATGCGGCCCGCCAGATCCTCGCCGACCACGGCATGGACGGCACCTTCTATGTCAACAGCGGCCGGGTGGGCCTCGGCGGCCGACTCACTTGGAGGCAGGTCCACGACCTGGCCTCGGACGGCAACGAGATCGGCGGGCAGGGCCTCAACGGCATCGCCCTTAGCGGACTCGACCCGGTCACCCTCGCCCATCAGATCTGCGACGACCGGACGACGCTGATGCAGAAGGGCTACTCGCCGACCAGCTTCGCCTGGACGCGCGGCTCGGCCGATGCCGACGCGGCGGCGATGAACCAGGTGCAGCAGTGCGGCTACACCTCCGGGCGCGGTGACACCGGGCTCGGTGGCACTGGCCAGCCGAAGGCCGAGTCGATCCCGCCCCAGAATCCCTACCTGGTTCGCACCCGGGGCAGCATCGACATGAACGACACCGTGTCCGAGATCGAGACCTGGATTCAGCAGGCACAGCAGGGAGGCTCGGACTGGTTCCCGATCGCCTTGTCGAACGTTTGCGATCCCGCGCAGGACGCGAACTGTCCGAACAGCCACATCACCCCATCCGACCTCGATGCGCTGCTCGACTGGATCCAGGGTGAGCAGTCGGACGGCGTCCAGGTGAAGACCGTGCGCAAGGTGATGACGGGGACCGACCAGCCCACCCCGCCGCCGCTCGGCGGCACGACCGTCTCGCTGACCTTCGACGACGCCGAGGCCGATCAGTGGAACGCCTACCAGGCGATGCACGCCCGCGGCATGGTCGGCACCTTCTACGTCAACTCGGGCTACATCACCAACGACGGCCCGCCCCGCCGGCTGACCTGGAACCAGGTCCACACGATCGCCAACGACGGCAACGAGATCGCCGGCCACACGATCGACCACCCGCACCTCACCCAGCTGACGCCGGCCCAGCAGCAGGCGGAGATCTGCAACGACAGGCAGGCGATCACCGCCCAGGGCTTCCCGGCGCCGGTCAGCTTCGCCTACCCGTTCGGCGACCATGACGCGACCACCGAGTCGATCGTCCAGCAATGCGGCTACTCGAACGCCAGGTCGGTGAGCGGGCTGGGAGACGCCGCCGGCTCCGTCGGGGTGGCCGAGACGATCCCGCCGCAGGACAAGTGGGTCATCCACACCCGGGGCAGCGTCGACGCGGTCGACACCGTGGATATCGTCGAGCAGTGGATTCAGCAGGCCGAGGGCGTCGGGGACGGCTGGCTGCCACTTGTCTTCCACCACGTCTGCGACCCGAACTCCCCGAACCCGATCAACGACATGTGCGAGGAGTCGCGCATGACTACCTCGGACTTCAACCAGCTGACCGACTTCCTCCAGGCCGAGAGGAGCGCGGGCAGGGTCCAGGTGCGGACGGTGAAGGACGTGATGAACAACCCGGTCACCCCGCCGAACCTCGACCAGGCGGCGCCGACGACCCAGATCAAGTGCGACAACGCGACTTGCCAGCCGGCCTACAACCACCCGGTCAGCGTCTCGCTGGCTGCGACGGACACCGGCGGCGCCGGCCTCAAGGAGATCCGCTACACGGTCGACGGCACCACCCCGACCGGTTCGAGCCCCGTCTACACGGGCCCGTTCACGCTCTCTGGCGGCAACGTCGACGTCAAGTTCCGCGCCACGGACAACTTCGGCAACGTCGAGACGCTGAAGACGCAGCACCTGATCGTCGACACCACGCCGCCCTCGAGCAGCGCCCTCTGCGACGGCGCCGCCTGCGCGGGCCCCTACAACCACACGGTCGCCGTCAGCCTCCCGGCCACGGACAACCCGGGCGGCTCGGGCGTCAAGGAGGTCCGCTACACGACCAACGGCTCCGACCCGACGGCGTCCAGCACGCTCTACACGGGCCCGTTCAACGTCAGCTCGACCAGCACCGTCAAGTTCCGCGCCGAGGACAACCTCGGCAACGTGGAGTCGCCGGTGAACTCCCAGCAGGTGGTGATCGACACGCAGAAGCCGACCAGTGCGATCACCTGCGATGCCGCGGCCTGCGGCCTGGGCGCCTTCAACCACCCGGTGAGCGTGGCCATGTCGGGCTCCGACACCGGCGACTCCGGCTTCAAGGGAATCCGCTTCACCACCGACGGGTCGACTCCGACCTCCTCGAGCCCGCTCTACACGACGCCGTTCACCGTCAGCTCGACCACGCCGATCAAGTTCCGGGCTGAGGACAACGCCGGGAACCTGGAGGACGTCCACACCCAGCAGATCACGATCGAGACGATCGCTCCGACCAGCTCGCTCGCCTGCGACGGCGCGGCCTGCCTGGCCGGCGGCTACAACCAC
>DATDJZ010000116.1:0-7820 GCA_036520315.1 Solirubrobacterales bacterium
GCCCTGGTCGAGGATCACCCGCGAGTCGACCTGCGACGAGACCGCGAAGGCGATCCGCGACGGGATATTGACCTTGATCGTCCCGGTGATGATGTCGGTGGAGGGCCTCTGGGTCGCGAGCAGCAGGTGGATGCCGACCGCCCTCGCCTTCTGGGCGAGCCGGATGATCGCGTCCTCGACCTCGGCCGGCGCGATCATCATCAGGTCGGCGAGCTCGTCGATGACGCAGAGGATGTAGGGGAGCGGCGCCTCGCCCTCGCGCTCGCGGACCCGGTTGAGCTCACCGAGATTCCGCGAGCGGGCCAGCTCCATGATCTGGTAGCGGCTCTCCATCTCGGCGATCAGGTTGTTGAGGACGTTCGCCGCCAGCCGTGGCGAGGTCACCACCGGCGTGAGCAGGTGAGGAATCTTCTCGTAGTGATTGAGCTCGACCCGCTTCGGGTCGACGAGCACCATCCGCACCTCGTTCGGCGAGGCGTGCAGCAGGATCGAGCTGAGGATCGCATTGACACTGCCGGACTTGCCCGATCCCGTGGTGCCGGCGATCAGTGCGTGCGGCATCTTCTGCAGGTCGGTCCAGACGGCGCTGCCCGAGATGTCCTTGCCGAGCCAGGCGACCAGGGGCGAGGCGCCCTGCGGACGGCCGCCGTAGATGTCGCCGAGGCGGACCAGGCGCCGGCGCTGGTTCGGGACTTCGACCCCCACCGCCTGCTTGCCTGGAATCGGCGCCAGGATCCGGATGTCGGTCGAGGCCAGCGCGTAGGCCAGGTCGTCCTTGAGCTGGGTGATCTTCGAGACCTTGGTCCCGGGTGCGAGCTTGAGCTCGTAGCGACTCACATGCGGACCGGTGACGGTGCCGACGATTCGCGCGTCGACGCCGAAGTGTCCGAGCGCCTCGAGCAGGGTGCGAGCGACCGCCTCGTGGTCCTTCTTGTCGGGGCCCTTGTCCGGGGCGCCCCGTTCGAGCACCCGCTCCGGGTCCGGCAGTTCGTAGTCGATCTCCTCCGACTCGGTGACGCCGCCGCGCTTCGCACCCATCGGGGTGAGGGCAACCGCGGCCTGCTCCTGCGATTCCGGCTGGGGCTCCTCCCCCAGGGCCTCCTCGGACGTGTCGGGCTTGGCAACCTTGATCGTCTCTTCGCCAGTCTCCAGGTCGGTGAGCTCGCTCGTGTCCGGTTCGTCGTCCGCGACCCGCACCGCTTCGTCGAAGTTCGCGACCTTCTCGGTCTCCTGCTCGCCCTGACCGCCGACGAGCACCTGGTAGTCCTGGCCCCCGCCCTCCACCGGCTCGGGCGGGCCGAAGATCGGATCGGTCTCGGCGGGGTTCGTGTCGATCAGGTCAGGGTCCGTCCGGACCCGGCTCTCCTTGACGGCCGTGGCGAAGCTGACCGTTCCCTGCCTGGCCCTCTCGGCTCCCCGCCGGGCGGCGCGGACCATGTCCGAGACCGACCGCCCCGAGATCAGCAGCAGACCCGACACGATGAGCAGGGCGCCGATGATGTGCGCCCCGAGGCGCTGGAAGAGCGTGGTCGTCGCCCAGTAGAGGGTCTCGCCGATGCCGCCGCCGTGATCCGGGAAGAAGTCAGGGTCGAAGAGGCCATTGCGAACGCCGTCCGGGCCCAGTCCTGCGGTCTGGGCCGCGAGGGCGAGCAGCAGGCCGCAGGCGATCGCCGCGACCCCGACGGCCACGGACCGTGGCGACGGCAGGAACGGCCGCAGGATCAACCCGATGCCGGCCAGTCCGAGTGCGACGGGGACGACGATCGCCCCGGCGCCGACCGCGTAGGAGAGCGCGGTCTCGGAGCCATCCCCGACCGTCCCGCCGTTCCAGTTCATATAGATCACGTAGCCCAGGTAGACCGCCATCCCGATGCAGCAGATCCCGGCTAGGTCGAGGCGGCGCTGCATCACCTCGGGCGACGGCTTCCCCCGCCCGCGGCCACGCTTGCGCGCGCCGCCCCGCCCTTTCGGCGAGCGGGCAGGCTGCCTCTTGCGCCGGGGCGGACTGCGCCGCTCCGGTGCCCCGAAAATCCGGTCTGCAAGCATTCGTTCACCCATTCGACGCACAACACGAGTCCCCTGCGGCGGACGGCTTCGCCGTCAGATCGCGGCCACAAGCGGCCGCCACGCATAACCGCTCGGGGCTTCGCCCCTGATGCGAGGGCGCGCCGTCAGGCGCAACCCGTTTGGTGGAGCTGAGCGGCCTGGTGGCCGCTTAAAGAGTCCCTCAACGTCGCTTTGGGCCGCGAGGATTGGCATCTACCCTTGGCTAGTGATGGAACAGGCGATAGCCACAGCACGTGTGCTGGTCGTCGAGGACGACGAGGCCATCGCGGACGTCCTGCGGCGCTCGCTGCGAGCCGAGGGCCACGAGGTCCGGAGCGCCGGCGACGGCGCCGAGGCCCTGACGGCCGCCGAGCAGTTCAGCCCCGACCTGATCGTGCTCGACCTCGGTCTCCCCCGCCTAGACGGGATGGAGGTCTGCCGGAGGATTCGCGCCGACAGCGACGTGCCGATCCTGATGCTTACCGCTCGCACCGAGACCGAGGACCGGGTCAAGGGCCTCGACCTCGGTGCGGACGACTACCTGCCGAAGCCCTTCGAGCGGACCGAGCTGCTCGCCCGGATCCGGGCCCTGCTTCGTCGCCACCCGCCACGCGGCAGCGCCTCGATCGTGGTCGGCGATCTGCTCGTCAATCCCGACACCCGGGAGGTGAAGCGCGGCCAGCGGGAGATCGAGCTCACCAACCGGGAGTTCGAGCTGCTCGAGTATCTGGCCCGTAACCAGAAGCTGGTGGTCTCCCGCGAGCGCCTGCTCGAGGACGTGTGGGGCTACGACCCCTTCGAGCAGACGAACACGATCGACGTCTTCATCTCGAACCTGCGTCGCAAGCTCGAGTCGGGCGGTGAGCCGCGCCTGCTGCACACCAAGCGGGGCGCCGGCTACGTCCTGAAGGCGGCCGCGTGAAGTGGGCCAACCCTAGGCGCCTACCCCTCTTCGAGCGCATCCCGGTCCGCTGGCGGATCGCGATCACGACCGCGGGCCTCACGTTCCTGATCCTGGTGATCTTCGCGGTCGTGCTCGGCCAGGTGGTCGGCAATCGCATCCGCAGCGACTTTCGCGCGGAGCTCAACAGCGCCGGCCGCTCACTAGCCGCCGAGACGCGCGTCTCCAGTGACACGCTTTCCGGTCTGGTCGTATCGAGCCCGCCCCTGAAGGCGTTCGCGCTGCCTGAGGACGCTCAGATCAAGGTCATCGACCAGTCGGGGCAGCCACTCGCCGGGACCAACCCGGGCATCGATCTCGGGCCGCCGACCCCGGGTATCCATACGGTCGGCGACCTGAGCGTCGCAACCGAGCCGGTCACCGCCCCCGACTCACTGCCCGCCTACGTCCAGTACGCGCGTCCCCACGACGGCGTCAACGACACGGTGGCCCGGCTCTGGTTCTTCCTCGGCGCCGGCGTCGTCGGCGGCACCCTGCTGGCGATGCTCGCCGGCCTGGCGGTGGCCGACCGCGCCATGCGCCCGGTCAAGGGCCTGACGCGCCTCGCGAGCCGGATCAGTCGCACCCGCGATCCCTCGGAGCGGATTCCCGAACCGACCACCGACGATGAGGTCGGCGAGCTGGCCCGGACGATGGACGGCATGCTCCAGGCGCTCGACGAGGCCCGCTCCGAGCGCGAGCAGTCCCTCGAGCGCCAGCGCGAGTTCGTCGCCGACGCCTCCCATGAGCTGAGGACGCCGTTGACCAGCATCCAGGCGAACCTCGAGCTGCTGCAGGCCGAGGGCGCGGGCTCGGAAGACGACCGGACCGCGGTGGACTCGGCCCTCTCCTCCACCAAGCGGATGTCGGGGCTGGTCTCCGACCTCCTTCTGCTGGCTCGAGCCGACGCCGGGCGGCAGGTCGCCCGCACCGACATCGACCTGGCGCAGATCGCGGCCGGGGCACTCGAGGAGGTCGAGCCGATCGCCGGCGAGCGCCGCTTGGAGAGTCACCTGGAGGGCCCGCTGCCTATGAACGGGAGCCCGGACGAACTGCACCGGATGATCCGCAACCTGCTCGAGAACGCTGTTCGGCACACGCCCGAGAGGGCCACTGTGGAGCTGACCGCCCGCCGCGACCAGGACCAAGCGTTGCTCGAGGTGCTCGACGACGGCCCGGGAATCCCCGCCGGCATCGAGGAGCAGGTCTTCGATCGATTCGTCCGCGGCGACGGCCCCGCCGACACGGTCGGCGGAGGCGGCAGCGGTCTGGGCCTGGCGATCGTCCGGGCGGTCGCCCAGTCGCATGGCGGCTCGGTCGATGCCGGGAAGAGCACCTACGGCGGCGCCCGCTTCTCGGTCCGGCTTCCGCTCGAAAAGGCCGGCGAGCCGGCGCGGGACGAGCGCGAGGTGACGCCCTCGGAGCGACGTCAGAAGCTTTAGCAAACGTTCAAGAACGTTTCCTAGATTCCGCACCGGACGAGACACCTCGCCGGCGGTGCGAAACCCCACACACTCCGGCGAGACCCGCTTAGGTTCGGCGGCGGTTTTTGTGGCCGCCGGTAATTTGAACCCAAGCGTCGCCCCCGGTGGTCGCCCCTCCCTCGACCGCCGGGGGCTTTTTTTTGCAACGGTGCCGCCAATGGGATCGATCGAAGTCATCACGCTGACGGACGGCGGCCAGACGGCCGACGAGGTGGCGCACCGGGTGGCCAACTTCCTCCGTCCGGCACGCATCAGCCTCGACCTGGCGCTCTACGACATCCGCCTTCCGGACCCGACGGGCTCGATCGTGGCCGATCAGCTGCGCGAAGCCGAAGGGAGAGGCGTCGCCACGCGGCTCCTCTACAACGTGGACACGGGAAGGCCATCCGAGCTCCACCCTCCTCCTCGCACCCGGCCCGAGATCCTCGCCGAGCTGCCGATCGACGCCCGCCCGGTACCGGGGATTCCCGATCTGATGCACCACAAGTACGCGATCCGGGATGACGAGGCCCTCCTCACGGGTTCCGCGAACTGGACCATCGACTCCTGGACGCGACAGGAGAACGTGATCGCGATCGTGCCGGACGGGCGGGTCGCCGGGCATTTCCGAAAGAACTTCGAGGAGCTCTGGTCGCATCGTGACGTCGGGCGAAGCGGTCATGTCGATCCCGAGCCGGTTGACGTGGACGGTGCCCGGGTGACGGCGTGGTTCACGCCGGGACACGGAGAAGAGCTGTCGCAAAGGATCGCGACGGCGATCGGAGCGGCCCGCCGCCGGGTCCGGATCGCTTCGCCCGTGATCACCTCCGGACCGATCCTCGGCACGCTCGCCGAACTCGCCGACAAGGGCGGAAGAGACATCGCCGGCGTGGTCGACGGCCCACAGACGGAGACCGTCTTCCACCAGTGGGCGGAGAACGGCCACACCGCCTGGAAGATCCCCCTGCTCGCCGCCATCCTCGGCAAGCTGCCCTTCGCGGCCAAGCCCTCGACCCCGTGGACCCCGGAGCTCGAGGTCCACGACTTCATGCACGCGAAGGTCACGGTCGCCGACGACATCGCCTTCGTCGGCTCCTTCAACCTCTCCCGGTCGGGCGAGCAGAACGCGGAGTCGGTCCTCGAGATCGAGGATCCCTGGCTGGCGCAACGTCTGGCGGACTTCGTCGATCAGGTTCGCGGGCGCTACCCGGCGGCGCAGAGCCCGGAGAGCAGCCGCGACATGACGTCCTCCACCCCGTCCGCGAGCTCCGCCTGACCCAGGTCCTGCCGGGTGAGCATCCCCTCGGCGAGGGGATGCGAGCTGATCCACTCGATCAGCCCCGACCAGAACTCCGAGTCCTCGAGGATGACGGGATGGTCGACGGCCTTGCCGGTCTGGATCAACGTCAGGGCCTCGAAGAGCTCGTCGAAGGTCCCGAAGCCGCCGGGGAAGACGACGAAAGCCTCCGAGTAGCGGACGAACATCAGCTTTCGCGTGAAGAAGTAGTGGAACTCGATGCCGAGGTCAACGTAGGGATTGATCGCCTGTTCGTGCGGCAGCTCGATGTTCAGGCCGACCGAGACGGCCCCAGCCTCCTGTGCTCCGCGATTGGCCGCCTCCATCGCGCCGGGCCCGCCTCCCGTGACCACCGCAAAGCCCGCCTCGCCGATCGCGCGGCCGGCCTGGCGCGCACGCTCGTACTCCGGGGAATCGACCGGTATCCGCGCCGAGCCGAAGACGCAGATCGCCGGGCCGATCTTCCCCAGCTCGTTGAACCCAAAGGCGAGCTCGTGCTCGATCCGCGCCAGGCGCTCGGCCTCCGAGCGCTCGGAGACGACAGCGCCACTGTCCGCGTAGATGATCTCCTCGTCCGCGGTGGCGGGCGCGCGGCCCGCGGGCTCGGCCAATTTCAGACCTCGACGACGACCGGCAGGACCAGCGGGCGGCGCCGCAGCTTCTCGTAGACGAACTCCGCTATGTCGTCGTGCAGGTCCTGCTGGAGCAGCGAGACCTCTCGGACGTCCTCCTCGGCCGCCTCGTCGAGGGTCTCGCGGACGACGCTCCTGAGCTCGTCGCGAAGGCCGTCCGCTTCCTCAGCGAAGGGCACGCCGCGAAAGATCACCTCGGGGTCCGCGACCTGGGAGCCATCGTCAGAGGAGATGGTCGCCACGACGATGAAGACACCGTCGTCGGAGAGCTTGCGGCGGTCCCGCAGGGCGAACTCGTCGGGCTCCCCGACCGAGACGCCGTCCACGAAGATCATGCTGGCGTGGACGTCCTCGCCGTAGCGGGCGCCCGACTCGTCGATCTCCAGCGCCAGGCCGTTCCGGCCGGTGAAGATGCGATCCGGGTCGATGCCGACCGACTCGGCGAGGTCGGCGTGCAGCCGGAGCCGCTTGTGGTCGCCGTGGAAGGGGAAGACGTTCCGTGGCTTGGTCAGGTTGAGCATCAGCTTGAGCTCCTCCTGCCAGCCGTGTCCGGAGGCGTGGATCGGTGCGTCGGCCGCGGTCACGACCTGTGCCCCGATCTGGAAGATGCGGTCGATCGTCTCGTTCACCGAGCGCTCGTTCCCCGGGATCGGCGTGGCCGAGAAGATCACGGTGTCGCCGGAGTGGAGCTCGACGTCGGGATGGTCGCGATGGGCCATTCGGCGCAGCGCCGAGAGCGGCTCACCCTGGCTGCCGGTGGAGATCACGACGACCTTCTCGTCCGGGAAGTCCTGGACCTCCTTGGGCGAGATGAAGAGCCCTTCCGGGGAGTTCGCCATGCCCAGGTTCGAGGCGATGTTGAAGTTCTTGCGCATCGATCGGCCGACAAGCGCGACCCGGCGATCGAGCCGAGCGGCGGCGTCGATCGCCTGCTGGACGCGGTGGATGTTGGACGCGAAGCAGGTGACGATGATGCGACCCGGGCAGCGTGAGAAGAGCTCGAGCAGGGCCGGGCCGACGCTCGACTCCGAGGGGGCGACGCCTGGACGGTCGGCATTGGTCGAGTCACCGCAGAGACAGAGCAGGCCATCCCGCCCGAGCTCCGCGAGCCGGGACACGTCCGCCGGGATGCCGTCGACCGGCGTCTGGTCGAACTTGTAGTCGCCGGTGATGAGGATCGTGCCGAGCTCGGTCTTGATCGCGACGGCGCTGGCGTCGGGGATCGAGTGCGTCATGTGGATGAGCTCGAGGTCGAACGGTCCCGCCTCGACGATCTCGCCGTCCTTGATGTCCTCGACGTGGACGTCGCGGGCGAGCTTGTGCTCGTCGAGCTTGGAGCGCGCCATCGCCATCGTCAGCGGGCCGCCGTAGACCGGCGGCGCGTCATGGACGCCGAGCTCGCGCAGCAGGAAGGGCAGGCAGCCGAGGTGATCCTCGTGGCC
>DATDJZ010000117.1:0-9412 GCA_036520315.1 Solirubrobacterales bacterium
CGAGCGCACGGTCGGCGTCGGCACCCACGAGCGCCGCGTGATCGAGATGGGCAGCGTCACCGGCACCTGATTGGGCGCGCGGGCGCGTTCGTCACGGACGCCCGTGAGGGAGGCGCCCGGCTAGGCTGGATGGGATGGCCGGAGACCTACCGAAGTCGGTGCGCATCCGGGAAGTTGGGCCTCGCGACGGGTTCCAGAACGAGCCCGAGGTGATCCCCACCGAGGAGAAGGTCCGCCTGATCGGATTGCTCGGCGAGACCGGCCTCGGGCGCATCGAGCTGACCTCGTTCGTGCGCCCGGACGTGATCCCGCAGCTCGCCGATGCTGCGGAGGTAGTGACCCGGTTCGAGCCGGTTGAGGGCGTCGCCTACTCGGTCCTGATTCCGAATCGCAGAGGTCTCGACAACGCCCTGAAACTCCGGGATCGCTTCCAGGAGGCGAACTTCTTCCTCTCGGCCTCCGAGACCCACAACCGCAGGAACGTCAACAGCTCGATCGAGGAGTCGCTGGCCGACCTGGAGGGGACGATCGGCGCGGCGCGCGAGGCCGGGCTGCGCTGCGAGGGAGTGATCTCGACCAGCTTCGGCTGTCCCTACGAGGGCGAGGTGCCCGCAGAGCGTGTCTTCGACATCGCCGAGCGGCTCTCCGGCTTCGGCTGCGAGGAGATCGCCTTCGGGGACACCACCGGAATGGCCAATCCACGTCAGGTGGACGGGTTCTTCGTGGCCGCCCGCGAGCGTCTCACGGGGGTCGAGCTCACCGCCCACTTCCACAACACCCGCGGCCAGGGCCTGGCGAACGTGCTGGCGGCTCTCGAGCGGGGAGTCGAGTCGTTCGAGAGCTCCTTCGGCGAGCTCGGCGGCTGTCCGGTCCCGCCGGGATCGACTGGGAACATCTCGACCGAGGACCTGGTCTCGATGCTGGAGGAGATGGGGGTCGGAACCGGCGTCGACCTGCCGAAGCTGCTCGCTGCCTCATCCGAGGCGCAGAGCGTGCTCGGCCGCCCGCTCGGGGCGCATCTGCTCACCGCTGGCCCGGTGGACTGGCACAGGTAGATGCGAGGGTCCCCGCAGGCGAAGCCGAGGAGGAACCCGTTTAATGCGGGTATGAAGAGCGACCGATTCCGCCGGGCGGCCGAGTCCAAGGACTTCGGGGCGATCGACGAGCTGTTCGCCGAGGACGTGGTCTTCCGCAGCCCGGTTGTCTTCAAGCCCTACGAGGGACGGGAGCCGGTGGCGATGCTGCTCGGCGCCGTCGGCCAGGTATTCGAGGACTTCCGCTACACGGATCAGGTCGAGACCGATGATGCGGCCGCACTCGCGTTCAGCGCGCGGGTCGGAGATCGCGAGCTCGACGGGATCGACTTCCTGCACTTCGATTCGGAGGGCCGGATCAGCCGGATGGCCGTCTACGTGCGCCCGATGAGCGGCGTGAACGCACTGGCCGAGGCCATGCAGAGGAAGCTCGAGGAGGCCTCAGCGGCGTAGCCGGTCGGCGCGCGCTACCTGCAGGTGGCGCCCGAGCAGCTGCGCAGCCGCGCCAGATCGGCCGCCAGCGACGCCTTCAGTGACTCCAGTGCGGGGTCGTCGGCCACGTTGGTGAGCTGGTAGGGGTCGCTGTCGAGCTCGTAGAGCTCGTCCTCGCCATCCGAGTAGCGGTTGTACGACCACGGACCGCGCCTGACGCCGTAGATGTCGAGGTCGACGCTCTCGAAGAGGATCGAGCGGTTGGCCTCGACGCCCGGGTTCTGGGTCAGCGGCAGCAGGTTGATGCCGTCCATCACGCGGCCCGGCCTCGCCTTGGCGAGAGCGACGATCGTCGGGGCGAGATCGATGTTGGCGACGAGCTGATCTCGCGTCGTGTTCTGAGGGACGCCCGGGCCGCGGATGATCAGCGGGACACGCTCGCCCTCCTCGTAGAGATAGTCCTTGAACTCGATCCGGTGCGCGCCCATCTCGAGGCCGTTGTCGGAGGTGAAGATGAAGAACGTCTTGCGCTTGTCCCCGTACTTGCGGACCAGGCCGACGATCTTCTTGATCTCGTCATCGACCGAGAGCAGGCTCTCCAGCCGGCCCCTATAGCGCCGGTCGATGTCGGCGATATCGCGGTCGCTGAGGCGGGGTATCTCGCGGACCTGCTGCGGCTTGTCGGAGACGTTCGGCTCGTCGAAGTTCGGGTAGCGGGGCGCCTGGATGTCCCCGAAGTGCCCGAGGTACTGCGGCGCGGGCTCGGGATCGCGGGTCGACCAGATCGGGGTGTCCTTCTCGCCGTGCGGGTTGTTCGGGTTGTAGTAGAGGAAGAACGGCTTCGGGCTCGGGGCCCAGGCCTTGAGCAGCCCGTTCACCTTGGCTCCCAGCACGTAGTCGATGTAGTTCGCCGGCTTCCGGTTGTAGAAGTGGACCTTGCCGTTCTCGTTGAGCCCGAAGCCGTAGCGCTGCTGCTCGGTGCCGCCGGTGAGCGCGAACCACTGCCTCCAGCCCGGCGGGATCTCGCGCGGGTTCAACACCCCGTAGCCGTTCAGGTACTTGCCGACCATCGCGGTCCGGTACTTGGCGCGCTTCAGCCAGACCGCGAGGGTGTTCCAGCTGTCCAGGTCGGTGAAGCGCTGATCGGTGAGCACGCCGTGGTTGTGCGCATACTGGCCGGTGAGCTGAGTGGCTCGAGACGGGCAGCAGAGTGGATAGGAGACGTAGCTGTTGCGGAAGGTGGTGCCGTGGGCGCCGAGCAGGGCGAGCGTCTTCCGCATCACGAACAGGTCCGACTCGTTCATGTCGTCGGTGTTGATCAGGACCACGTTCGGGCGCTTCTGTTGGGCGTTCCTGATTCGCAGCCGCTCCCGGTTCGCGTGACGCCGGTCCCTCGCCGCCTGACATTTGGCCGCGCAGGTTGAAGCGCTACCCGCCAGCGGCGACGCCGTGGCCGACGCGGTTCGCGCGGAAGGTGGCCCGAGCGCCCCCGTGGCCGCCCCGGCGAGCAGCGCGGCCGCCGCGACGGCAAGCGAGAACCCCAGTTTGTGTGAACGCCCCGAGCCCATCGGATGTGAAACCCACGATCCCCCGGGCGGTTGCGCCCTTCGCGGAGCCGGGAAAGGTAGACCAACGTATGCTCACGCCGCAGCTCATCCGACGGGTCGTGCTGACGCGCGGCCTCACACAACGACAGCGGAGGAAGAAGCGGATATGGCAATCAGCAAGGTCGGCGTCGTGGGCTGCGGGCTCATGGGCCACGGGATCTCCCAGATCTGTGCGCAGGCGGGCTGGGACGTCGTCGTTCGCGAGGCCGATCAGGCGGCGCTCGACAAGGGCATGGGCAAGATCGAGAAGCAGCTCGGCCGTGCTGTCGAAAAGGGCAAGATGGAACAGTCGGGGGCCGATCAGGTGCTGGCCCGGATCACGCCCACGCTCGACTACGCGGATCTCGCCGACAGCGACCTGGTGATTGAGGCGATCACCGAGGACCTCTACAGCAAGCTCGAGATGTGGAATGAGCTGGACGGGATCGTCAAGGACGACGCCTACCTGGCCACCAACACCTCAGCGCTGCCCGTCGCGACGCAGGCGGATGCGACCAAGCGACCGGACCGGATGATCGGGCTCCACTTCTTCAACCCGCCACAGGTGATGCCGCTGCTCGAGGTCGTTCGCGCCGAGAAGTCGGGCGATGACGCGGTCGCGCTCGGCTTCGAGGTGGGTGAAAAGCTCGGCAAGACGACCGTGGCCGCGAACGACAACCGCGGCTTCATCGTCAACAGGCTGCTGGTTCCCTACATGCTCGATGCGATTCGCGCGCAGGAGCAGGGGGTCGGCTCGATCGAGGACATCGACACGGGCATGATGGCCGGCGCGAGCCACCCGATGGGCCCGCTGACACTCGCCGACTTCGTCGGCCTCGACACGCTGGCGGCGATCGCGGACGTGATGGTGGACGCCTACGGCGAGGAGCGGTTCGCGGCGCCTGACACGCTCAAGAAGATGGTCTCGGCGGGAGACTTCGGCCGGAAGTCGGGCCGCGGGTTCTACGATTACTCCGGCGATCAGCCCGTCCCGGTGGATGCCGGGAGCTAGGCCAGCTCAAGGAGGGTGCTGAGCATGGGAGTCGACCAGACCAGCCTCGACCGCATCAGGAACGCCACCTTCCCGTCCGCACGACGGGGCTACGACAAGCATGAGGTCGAGAAGTTCCTGGGCCGCCTCGCGGATTGGCTCGAGACCGGCGGTGGGGACGACTCGCGCTCGGACGCTGTCAAGCGCGAGCTCGAGCGGGTCGGTGAGCGGACCGGCGCGATCCTGTCCCAGGCGGAGGAGAGCGCCCAGCAGATCCGGGCGGAGGCCGAGGACGAGGCTCGCGGGACGGTGAACACGGCGAACCTGGAGGCGACCGAGACCCGCACCGAGGCGGACAGCTACGCGACCGAAATCAGGACCTCGGCCGACGCCTATGCGCAGGAGACACGGCAGGCGGCGGAGCAGGAGGCCACGTCGGGCCGCGCTCGAGCGGAAGCAGAGGCTCGCGAGACCATCGAGGCCGCTCAGGCGCAGGCGCGCCGGATCGTCGAGGATGCGAACCAGCGCCGAGAGGACATGGAGGCGATGATCGAGGACCTGGTCCGCCGACGTGACGACGTGATCGTGGACACCGAGGAACTGGCGGGCAAGCTGAAGGCGGCGGCAGAGCAGCATCGCTCGGAGGACATGCGGCCGGCCCCAGCTGAGACTGAAGCCGTGGCGGAGACCGACGACGTGGCTGAAGGTGAGGTCCCGGCGGAAACCGAGGTCGCCCCGGAGCAAAGGGACACCGAGGAGCACCCGGTCACGACCGAGCGGGACGTCGCCGACGATGCCCGGTCCGAGCGGGAACCGGACCTACGAACCTAGGTAGTCGAGGAAGCCGTGAGTGACGTCAGGGCGGCCCTCGATGCCGCGTTGGAGGGCGGACCCGAGCGCCATCGGAAGAAGGTCGCCGAGCAGGAGAAACTGCCGGTACGGGAGCGGGTCGCGCGCCTGCTCGATGAGGGCTCTCTGTCCGAGGAGGGGCTGCTCGCGAACTGGGAGCAGGAGGGCCTCGGAGCCGACGGCGTGGTCACCGGAATGGGCACGGTCGGCGGGCGCCCCATCGCACTGATGGCGAACGACCCGGCCGTCAAGGCCGGCTCATGGGGGCCGAAGACGGTCGAGAAGATCCTCCGGATCCAGGAGCGTGCGCTCGCCCACCAGGTGCCGATCGTCTATCTGGTGGACTCCGCCGGCGCCCGGATCACGGATCAGGTGCGAATGTTCCCGGGCCGGCGCGGCGCCGGCCACATCTTCCACACGCAGGTTCGGCTTTCGGGGCAGGTGCCTCAGATCTGCCTGCTCTTCGGACCCAGCGCCGCCGGCGGCGCCTACATCCCCGCCTTCTGCGACATCGTGATCATGCGCGACGGGAACGCGTCGATGTACCTCGGTTCGCCGCGGATGGCGGAGATGGTGATCGGCGAGAAGGTGACCCTGGAGGAGATGGGCGGGGCCAGGATGCACACCTCGGTGAGCGGCTGCGGCCACATGCTCGTCGAGACCGATGAGGATGCGATCGATCTCGCCCGTCGGTATCTGTCCTACATGCCCGCCAACTGGCGGGAGGATCCCCCGGCGGCGCCGCCTGCCGACCCGGACTCGGACGCGTCGGTGTCGCAGATCGTGCCCGAGAACGAGAAGGACCCCTTCGACGTGAAGGACCTGATCGGGGCGGTGGTCGACGCGGACTCGTTCTGTGAGGTGCACGACCGCTGGGCGAAGGAGGTGGTCGTCGGATATGCGCGTCTCGACGGGCGGGTGATCGGGATCGTCGCCAACCAGCCGAAGGTGAAGGGCGGGGTGCTGTTCGTCGATTCCGCCGACAAGGCCGCGCGATTCATCATGACCTGCAATGCATTCAACGTCCCGCTGTTGTTCCTGGCCGACGTGCCCGGCTTCATGATCGGCAAGGAGGTCGAGCGCCAGGGGATCATCAGGCACGGGGCGAAGATGATCAGCGCGGTCTCGGAGGCGACGGTGCCGAAGATCTCGGTGATCGTGCGCAAAGCCTATGGGGCCGGGCTCTACGCGATGGCGGGGCCCGCCTTCGAGCCGGACTCATGCCTGGCCTTCCCCCAGGCGCAGATCGCGGTCATGGGCCCCGAGGCGGCGATCAACGCGGTCTTCTTCAACCAGATCCAGGAGATCGAGGATCCGGCGGAGCGGGAGCGCTTCGTACGAGAGAAGCGGGAGGAGTACGCCGAGGACATCGACGTCCTCCATCTCGCCTCGGAGCTGGTCGTCGACGCGGTGATCGAGCCGGATCGGCTGCGGGCCGAGCTAGTCCGACGCTACGCGCTCGCAGGCACCAAGGACCGCCGCTTCGCCGAGCGCCGCAACCCGGTCACGCCCGCGTAGGCGCCGCTTCGGAAACGGGACCAGCGACTCGCTCTCTTCCTCCCAGAGCTTCAGCCTGAAGCTCTCGACGCTGCTGCGGATCGTGACGACCGGAGTGCGCCGGAACATCGGATGGGACTCGTGCGCGGCGCGCAGGTTGTAGTTCGGGATCTTGGCGCTCAGGTGGTGGACGTGGTGGAAGTTGGCGTTCCCGACCATCCAGGCGAGGGGGCGCGGCAGCTCGAGGTATGAGCTGCCCTGCAATGCGGCCAGCTCGAACCGCCAGCTGTCGGGCGACTGGTAGTAGGTGTCCTCGTACTGGTGCTGGATGTACAGCATCCAGGCGGCGATCGCCCCGCCTGCGATCAGCGTGGTGCCCTGGATCAGCAGGAACGTCTGGAGGCCGACGAGGGTGCTCCAGCTGATCACCCAGGCGACGAGAGCGAGGTTCGTCGCCACCACGCTCAGCAGGATCTTCGGGGTCATGCCTCTCTGGGGGAAGCGGCGCTCGAAGAGGAAGACGAGGCTCGGTCCCACCAGCAGCATCAAGAGGGGGTTCCGGTAGAGGCGGTAGCCCAGCCGGCGGAGCAGGGACGCCTGCTCGTACTCGGCGAGGGTCATCGTGTTGATCTCGCCGACGCCGCGGTGATCGAGGTCGCCGGTGTGCGCGTGATGGATGGCGTGCTGGCGCTGCCACCAGCGGTACGGCGTGAACAACAGGAAGCCGAGGAAGTGGCCCCAGCGGCCGTTCGCCCGCCGCGACGCGAACAGCGAGTTGTGGGTGAGGTCATGGAAGAGGGAGTACATGCGGGTGAGAAAGACGGTCGAGGTGAGGCCCAGTGCGATCGCGACAGGGACGCTGGGCCCGATCAGGGCGGCCAGGATCCAGATGGCCAGGTAAGGGAGGACCACGCTCGCTATCTGCCCGAGGCTGCGCCGCTCATCGCGCTCGAGGTACGGAGCGAGCTCCTGCTTCCAGTTGCCGCGATCAGGAATCTCGGTGATGTCCATGACCACTCACTACGGCGAGGGGTCGAGGACGGATCAGCGCGAGCTAGAGAGTGGAAGCGAGCTGGGTGAAGTAGTCGAGCGAGTTCGGGTTCGCCAGGGAGTCGCGGCTCGCCGCCTTCTCCGGAGGGTCGCCCATCAGGATCCGCTTCACCGGGACCTCGAGGACCTTGCCGCTGAGCGTGCGCGGGACCTCCGCGATCTGGAGGATCTCGTTCGGGACGTGGCGGGGCGAGCACTGCTCGCGGATTCGCCGCTTGATCCCGGCCCTCAGCTCGTCGTCGAGCTCGACGCCGTCGGCGAGGACAACGAAGAGCGGCATCCAGCCCTCGGTGCCCTCGCGCGGCACGTCGACCACCAGTGCATCGAGGACTTGCGGGACCGCGGCCACCGCTCGGTAGATCTCGGCCGTGCCCATCCGGACTCCGCCGCGGTTGATGGTCGAGTCGGAGCGGCCGTAGATGATCGCCGTGCCCCGAGAGGTGATCTCGATCCAGTCGCCGTGCCGCCAGATGCCCGGATACATCTCGAAGTAGCTGGCTCCGTAGCGAGAGCCGTCGGAGTCGCCCCAGAGGAAGACGGGCATGGACGGCATGGGCTCGGTGATGACGAGCTCGCCGACCTCGTCGATGACGGAGTTGCCCCGCTCGTCGAAGGCCTCGACCTTGGCGCCGAGGGCGCGGGCCTGGAGCTCGCCGCGGTAGACGGGCAGCAGCGGGACCCCGCCGACGAAGGCGGTGCAGAGGTCGGTGCCGCCGCTGGTGGAAAAGAGCCAGGTGTCGGACCCGACGTGGTCGTAGACCCACTGGAAGCCCTCGGGTGAGAGGGGGGAGCCGGTGGAGCCGACCGAGCGCAGCCGCGACAGGTCGCGCCCCGAGCTCGGCTCGACGCCGTCCTTCATGCAGGCTGCGATGTAGGCGGCGCTGGTCCCGAAGCAGGTCATGCCGGTGCGCTCGGCGAGGTCCCAGAGGACGCCCATGTCGGGCGTGGCCGGGTTGCCGTCGTAGAGAACGATCGAGGCGGGGGTGAGGAGCACGCCGACCAGGAAGTTCCACATCATCCAGCCGGTGGTGGTGAACCAGAAGACGCGGTCGCCGGTCTTCGCGTCGAGGTGCAGATAGCCCTTCTTGAGCTGCTCGAGCAGGATGCCACCGTGGCCGTGGACGATCGCCTTGGGCAGGCCGGTGGTGCCGGAGGAGTAGAGGACCCAGAGCGGGTGGTCGAACGGGACCCGGTCGAAGGCGAGCTCGACGCCGGCACCGAGGTCGAGCAGCTGGTTCCAGGTCATCGGCTCGGCGACCTCCGGGTGGTCGTCCAGCACAGATAGCTCGGGGGAGGCGCTCAGGTACGGGACGACGACGATCCGCTCGAGGCTTCCGATCTGGGCGGCGATCTCGGCGATCGTCTCGAGCCGGTCGAAGTCCTTGCCGCCGTAGCGGTAGCCGTCGACGCAGAACAGCACCTTCGGCTCGATCTGGGCGAAGCGGTCGACGACGCTGCCGGAGCCGAAGTCGGGCGAGCAGCTCGACCACGTGGCGCCGAGGCTGGCTGCGGCGAGGAAGGCGATCACGGCCTCGGGGCCGTTCGGCAGGTAGGCGACGACGCGGTCGCCGCGGCCGACCCCGAGTGCCCGGAGGCCCTCGCGGACGGCGCCGACCCGCTCGCGAAGCTCGCCCCAGCGGAGCTCGGAGAGCTCGCGGAGCTCGGAGGCGTAGACGAGGGCCACCTCGTCGTCGGACTTGCCGCGGAAGATGTGCTCCGCGTAGTTGAGCTGGATGCCGGGGAACCACTCGGCGCCCGGCATGACCCGCTCCTCGAGGACGACGTTCGGTGCGGGATCCTCAAGCTCGCGTTGGTCTTCGCCGGACGCGATCACCTCGAAGTGCTCCCAGATCGTGCGCCAGAACTCCTCGATCTCGGTGGTCGACCAGCGCCAGAGCCCGTGGTAGTCGTCGAAGTGGAGATCTCGCTCGTCCTCGAGCCAGCGCAGGTAGCGGGTCAGCGGCGAGCGCTCG
>DATDJZ010000118.1:0-6557 GCA_036520315.1 Solirubrobacterales bacterium
GGGATGACCGTCGACCAGCCTCTGCCCGAGGCATAGATCAGCGTTGCCAAAGCGCCCGTCAGCACTCCGGCCGCTCCGCCGAGCAGCGCCAGGGTGATTGCCTCGGAGAGGAACTGGATGCGGATCTGGGACCTGGTCGCCCCGAGAGCCCGACGAAGCCCGATCTCGGAGCGACGCTCCAGAACTGAGATGACCATGATGTTCGCGACACCGACCGCCCCCACAAGCAACGCCACGGCCCCCAGGCCGAGGAACAGGCCGTTAAGAGCGCTCTTGGCCGCCGCGCGCGCAGTGAGCGCATCCGAGGGCTGGCTGACCGTGGCCTCGTTGGGCGATTCCGGGTTCGCGGATTGGGCGAGGAGCGATTGGACGGTGTCGACTTGGTCGGTCTCCGCTCGGATGTAGATCGTGCTCGGCGGCCCGAGCGTTGAAGTCCCTTTGTAGACGCCGGTGTAATTGAGATGGCGCCGGGCGGCGAGGTATCCGACCAGGACGCTGGTGTCGACCTCGTCGGCCAGCGTGGAGGGCTCGAGAATCCCGGCGAGATAGAACCACTGCCCGCCCAGCCAGATCCGCGAACCCGGTCGGATGCGGTCGATCCCCAGCCGTTCGGCGGCAACGGCGCCGAGAACGGCGACCGGTTCCCTCGCCGTCGCGGCATTGAGGTAGCGGCCCTGAGCGACCTGGGTGACGATCGCCGGCAGCAGATTGAGGCTGGCGGCCTGGACCTGAAGCCCGTTGGTCTCGGCGGTGGGGATCAACGGGCTGCGGTAGACCTTGGCGTCCTGGACGAGGCCCGTGTCGGCCTCCCGCTCGACTCCCGGCATGCGCTCGATCATCGACGGGGCCGTAACCGGGAGCTCGGCCTCGGCGCCCGTAAACGTCTGACCTTTGGAGACAGTGAGCAGGTTCGTCCCGAGCCGATCAATCTCGCGGAGCAACCCGGCCTGAGAGGAGGAGGAGAGACCAAGCACGGCGACGATCGAGGCGACCCCGATCGCGATCCCGAGCGCCGAGAGGCCGGCGCGGAGCCGCCGCGTCCGAAGCCCCACGCTCGCCACTCTGGCCAGGTCGGCAAACCCGAGCCGTGAGGGAACGAGTGCCGCCCTACCACCCTCCGGCGCCCCTGAGGGCGGCGCGCTCACGCCGGGCGCGCCGGTCGGGCGCTGTCGGCAACGATCCGACCGTCGAGCACCTCGACCTGGCGCGGCAGAAGGGCGGCCAGGTCGCGATCGTGGGTGATCACCACGATCGTGGCCCCCTCCCCGTTGAGGCTCTCGAGCAGCTCGAGGATCGCCGCGCCGGAGGCGCTGTCGAGGTTCCCCGTCGGCTCGTCGGCGAGCACGATCGCCGGCTCACCCACGAGAGCCCGAGCGATCGCCACTCGCTGGCGCTGACCGCCCGAGAGCTTGCTCGGCCGAAAGCTCTCACGATCCGCGAGACCGACCGAGGCGAGGGCCGCCGAGGCCAGGGCTCGACGCTCCTCGACTGGCACCCCGACGTACAGCAACCCATCGGCGACGTTGTCCTGCGCGCTCTGGTGTTCAGCCAGAAAGAACTGCTGGAAGACGAAGCCGATGCTGCGGGCGCGGAGGGCCGCCAGCTGGGGATCGTCCAGCGCGGCGACGTCGGCTCCGTCAACTCGCACCTGCCCTGAGGTGGGGCGGTCCAGGGTGCCCATGATCTGCAAGAGGGTCGTCTTGCCGGATCCCGAGGGACCGACGATGGCGACGAGCTCCCCCCGCCCGACCTCGAGGTCGACCCCGTGGAGTGCCGAGACGGGCGGCTGCTCGCCGTAGATCTTCGTCACGCCGTCGAGCTCGAGCACGGGCCCGGTCATGTGGCCGGCACCACGACGCGTTGACCGGCCCGGACGCCCGGGCCGCTCACCTGCACGAGTCCGTTTGCGTCGTCGAATGCGCCTAGATCGACCGGCACGAGATGCCGTTCGCCATCAGCATCGACGGTCTCCACCGCATAGCCACCGGGACGGGCCAGGAGGGCGGTCACCGGGACGCTGAGCGCATCCGTGACCCTGCCGGTGATGATCGAGACTTGGACGGGGGCCTGCTGGATCCCCCGGACGTCGCGGATCTGCTTCAGCTCGATGAAGACGGGGACCGCCGCGATCGCCGCGCCGGAGCCTCCGCTGGAGCCGGAGGCCGAAGCGGAGCCGGAGTCAGAGGCAGAGGCCGAACCGGAATCGGACCCGGACCCGTCATTAACCACAAGGGTGCCGATGCGCCGGACGACCCCGGGAGTGGTCCGGTTGTTCGGCAGTGTGATCGAGGCACGGTCCCCGACCTTGACGTCCTCGGCCTGGGAAGGATCGAGGTCGACCTCCACTCGCCGTGCGGTCGAGGTGGCCTCGGCGATCGGCGCGCCCGGCTGGGCCGCGGCGCCGAGGGAGGCGGAGACGCTGCTGATCCGAAGCGGTCCGGGGAGGACGACCGCCTGATCGGGGTCGAGAGAGCCCGTCGGGGAGAGGCCGAGGTCGCCTTTGAGATTCTTCAGCGCGGAGCGCGTCTCGGAGCCGAAGTAGCCGGAGGGGTCGAGCTCTGCGCCATCGGCATAGCCGAGCTCCGCGAGATTGCGGTTCAGCTCCTTTACGTCCCATCCCTTCGAGCCCCGGGAGAGGGGCCTGTACAGCGGCGTCCTGCCGCAGAGAAGCGGCAGCGGGTGACCCTGGATGCGGTAGATGACCTGACCGCACCTGATCACGTCGCCGACGCTCGGCAACGCGGTTAGGACGCCGGTGGCTTGATTGACCACCGAGTAGCGTGAGCCGTCAGCCTGGGCCGCGTAGGTGAGATTCCCGCTCGCCGAGACCTGCAAGGCGAGCCTTCCGCGCTCGATCGTCGCCGTCGCCGGGGGATCGCCGCTCGCCGGGTGGCTCGACACGCCGGCAGACGGACGAACGACGATCGCCAGGGCGGCCAGGACTGCTGCGGCGAGTGCCGCTCCGGCCGGCACCCAACGCTTCCGCATCACTGGCCTCGCAGCCCCAGCTCGCCTGAGCAGAGAGCGCTGCACTTGTGCGCCGCGGCGTCGGGCGGCCAGGACTGCGGCGGCGAGTGCCGCTCCGGCCGGCACCCAAGGCTTCGGCTTCATTGCCCCCGCATTGCCGCGGCCGCGGGGCACTTCTGCATCGCGGCGTTGAGAATGCTCATACCAGCCGCAGTTGCGGCGGATGGGATTCGATTCGTGTCGACGAGGGGCTCACCCTTGGCGGGATCCGGAAAGTCCGGCACGCCGTTCTCGCGGATGCACTGGGCGAACTTGAGGGCGGCGTCCTGCTGATCGGCGCTCCGCTCTCCGTCGCCCGTGAACCCCGGCGGCTGTAGGTCCTTGCAGGCATCGATTGCTCCGGTCCATACGGGGCCGTCCGGATCAATCGACGATCCATTCAGCACCCCATCAACCGTCAACCGGCCCGACGCGTCCGGGTCCGGGAACTCGCTGACGCCGTTCTCCCGCATGCACTGGGCGAACTTCGCCGCCTTCTCCTGATTGGCGGCGGTCGTGTTGCCGCCGCTGCTGTCATTGCCGCCGCAACCCACGCCGATCAGAGCGATCAGGGCGAGGGCCGCCAGCGGCCATAGCTTTCTACTCATGTCTTCTCCCCTCGTGGATCGATAGCGTTGACAGCGGTTCCAGGCCGACCTGCTGGTCATTGCTGCATCCTTGGAGCCTGCGTAGGGAGGCGTCCTGCCGGTGAGGGCGACGACCCCGCCGGTGAGGGCGACGACCCCGCCGAGCGCGGCAACCCCGCCGGTGATGGCGACGACCCGGCCGAATGCGACGACCCCGCCCAGGACGGGGACGCAATCTTGTGCTGATAGGTGGCGCGCTTGTTACTCGCGGTGCCGGTGTTGCTGGCGGTGCCAGTGTTGCTGGCGGTGCCGGTGCTGCTGGCGGCGCCGGTTTCGGAAGCTGCGTTCGAGCCACAGCCCGCGCTGATCACGCTGATCAGCGCCACCGTCGCAAAGGCGGCCAGCGGCCGCAGTGTTCTGCTCATGGTTGCTCCTTGGTGTGTGGAAATTGGGTTGACACCGGTTCTCTGTCGAAGCGCGCGCATCACCGCTGCATCCTTGGATCGTGCGTTGGGTCGGCGTACATCGCTGGGCAGCCCTGATCGACGGCTTCGGGGCGGAGCTCGTAATGCCAGGGCTCGTTGCCGTAGATCTGGCAGAGCCCGTACCCGGCGCCGTGCTCGGACAGCCACGCCGCGGCATCGGAGGGCCCGATGTCGACCGCGCCCCCAGACACGTGAGGAGACGTTTCCGGGGTGGCCACCCACCGGGCCGCTTCCTCTTCTGAGCCGTACTTCGAGACCGCCTCTTGGAGTAGTCGCTCCTGGTAGGCCGGGGAACGCCAGCCACTGTCGACGAAGAACTCGACCCCGTCGTCCGCGGCGTCGGTTGCAGCCTCGCGCAGGGCGCCGAGCAGATCGGGGTCGAGGTTGGCTACACCCGGAACCTGTTCGTCAAAGACCGTCGTGCCGTCGGGGACGGCGCCGTCGGCCTCGCCAAGAGCACCACCGTGCTCCTTGGGGGGGAGGGCACCGTCAACCTCGCCAGGGGCGCCAGATTGCTCACCGCGAGGGACGTCCTTGGGTGTTGCGCGCGTCGAGGACATGGACGCCGGCAACTGGTGGCCGAGGGCTGCGGCGATCGCCGCGATGACGACTAGCAGGCCGACAACACGGATCCTGGGAATCCGATGGGTCGTTGTTCGTGCTGGTTCGCTGTAGGTCATGCCGCCATTCAAGGCAGCGGGGTGTTGCCAGCACGTATGCGGTTTTCGATACGCCGGCGATATGCGCGCGCCCTAGCATCGGAGCATGCGCGTGTTGCTCGTCGAGGACGAGCCCTATATGGCGGAAGCCATCCGCGATGGCCTGCGCCTGGAAGCGATCGCGGCGGACATCGCTCCTGACGGCGACACCGCTCTGGAGCTGCTGAGCGTCAACTCGTACGACCTCGCCGTTCTTGACCGAGACATCCCCGGACCTACCGGTGACGAGATCGCCAAAGGCATCGTCGCCTCCGGCAGCGGCATGCCGATCCTCATGCTGACCGCCGCCGACCGGCTCGACGACAAGACCACCGGGTTCGAGCTCGGCGCCGACGACTACCTGACGAAGCCGTTCGAGCTCCAGGAACTGGTGCTCCGGCTTAGAGCGCTCGACCGCAGGCGCGCCCATAACAGGCCACCCGTGCGAGAGATCGCCGGCCTGCGGCTGGATCCGTTCCGCCGCGAGGTCCACCGCGACGGCCGCTACGTCGCGCTGACCAGGAAGCAGTTCGCGGTGCTCGAAGTCCTCGTCGCCGCCGAAGGCGGTGTCGTCAGCGCCGAAGAGCTACTGGAACGGGCGTGGGATGAGAACGCGGACCCGTTCACCAATGCCGTGCGCATCACGGTCTCGGGACTGCGCAAACGGCTCGGCGAACCCGGGATCATCGCCACCGTGGCCGGCGCCGGCTACCGCATCGAAACTCAGCCAGACACCGCGCGCGAGGGAGGAGGCCGTGGATAGAGCCCCTGGTTTGAGCGTTCGCCTCAAACTCACGCTCAGCTACGCCGGGTTCCTCATGCTCGCAGGCGCCGTGCTACTCGCGGCCGTGTGGGTGTTCTTGCTGCGTGAAGTGCCCGCCGATAACGTGGGGGTGGGCCCCGGGGGGGTCGTGGTGAGCCGCTCCGTCCTCGCGCGCAACTTCGCGCCGGGCGCGGCCATCACGCTGGCGTTCCTGCTGGTGTTCGGCCTCGTGGGAGGGTGGTTTCTCGCCGGCCGGATGCTCGCCCCCCTGGCGCGCATCACGGACGCCACACGCATGGCCGCGAACGGGTCGCTCTCCCACCGGATCCAGTTGGAAGGCCGCGAAGACGAGTTCCGCGAGCTCGCCGACAGCTTCGATGCCATGCTCGCGCGGCTCGAAGCGCAGGTCGCCGAACAGCAGAGATTCGCGGCCAACGCCTCCCACGAGCTGCGCACCCCGCTCGCGGTCACGCAGACGCTTCTCGACGTGGCCCGCAATGATCCGAACCACGACAACGGCGAGCTTGTCGACCGCCTCCACGCCGTCAACACCCGAGCGATCGACCTCACCGAAGCATTGCTCCTGCTGAGCCGCGCCGACCAGCGGTCCTTCACCCCAGGACACGTCGACCTGTCCCTCGTAGCCGAAGAAGCCACCGAAACGCTCCTCCCCCTCGCAGAAAAACGCGGCGTCACCATCGAGGCCTCCGGCGCGGTGACGCCCGTCATCGGCTCACACGCGCTCCTGCTGCAGTTGACTACGAACCTCGTGCACAACGCGATCGTCCACAACCTGCCTGAACAGGGCACCGTGTGGGTCACGACCAGCGTTCACCCCAAGAGTGTGGTGCTCGCTGTCGAGAACACCGGCGAGAACCTCACCCCACAGTTAGTCGCCACGCTTGGCGAGCCGTTTCTTCGCGGCCCCGGGCGCATACGCACCCAGCACGCAGGTGTCGGCCTCGGCCTGGCAATCGTCAAGAGCATCACCCAGGCACACGACGGGACCCTCACCCTC
>DATDJZ010000119.1:0-5268 GCA_036520315.1 Solirubrobacterales bacterium
GTACGACACCCCCGACTGGAGCCCCGACCAGGCCCAGACGGAGATGGACCAGGCGATCACGGCGCTCGGCAAGACCGGGTTCAAGGGCGTCTACGCGATGAACGACGGCACCGCAGGCGGCGCGATCGCCGCGATGGAGGCCGCCGGCGTCGATCCGACGACGGTCCCGACCACCGGGCAGGACGCGGAGCTCGATGCGGTCCAGCGGATCCTCGCCGGAAGCCAGTTCATGACGGTGTACAAGGCGACCAAGCCTGAGGCCGAGACCTCAGCGAAGATCGCGGTGGCCTTGGCCAACGGCGACCCCATCCCGACTGGTCTGATCGTTCAGCAGACGAAGACCAACAACGGCTCGACGGATGTGCCGTCGTTCCTGCTCACGCCGCAAGCGGCCGACAAGACCAACATCAAGTCGGTGACCTACGGCGGCCAGCCGCTGATCGGAGCGGACGGTTACTGGACCCCACAGGAGGTCTGCACCGCGCAGTTCCAGTCGGCCTGCCAGCAGGCTGGGATCAGCTGAGCAAGGTGAAGTAGAAGAATGAGTCCCCGAATGGCGCGAGGAGAGGCAAAGTCGAACGGCGAAGGCAACGGTGCCGCGACCGAGCATCTCCTCGCGCTGCGGGGGTTCTCAAAGAGCTTCGGGCCCGTCAGGGCCCTGCACGAGGTCGACTTCGAGGTCGATGCCGGCGAGATCGTCGCCATGGTCGGCGACAACGGGGCCGGCAAGAGCACCCTGATCAAGGCGATCGACGGCGTCCAGCCCCCGGACAGCGGGGAGGCCTATTTCGACGGCAAGAAGGTCACGATCTCCACGCCCCAGATCGCGGAGCGACTCGGCATTGCCACCGTCTTCCAGGACCTGGCGCTGTGCGACAACCTCGACGTGGTCGCGAACCTTTTCCTCGGCAAGGAGGTCGTGGACGGCGTTCCGGTCCACGTGCTCGACGAGGTCGACATGGAACAGCGTTCCAAAGAGCTTCTGAGCGACCTCTCGGTGACGACGCTGGGCAGCGTTCGCACCGAGGTCGGCAGTCTCTCAGGTGGCCAGCGCCAGTCGGTGGCGATTGCCCGCACCCTGATCGGCCAGCCCAAGGTGGTGCTCTTCGACGAGCCGACCGCCGCGCTCGGTGTCCAACAGACGGCCCAGGTGCTCGGCCTGGTGAAGCGGCTCAAGGACGAGGGCCTTGGGATCGTGATGATCAGCCACAACCTCGAGGATGTCTTCCAGGTCGCCGACCGGATCATCGTCCTGCGCCTCGGCGAGCGGGTGGCGACCTTCGATCGCGAGAAGACGACCCCAGAGCAGGTCGTCGGCGCGATCACCGGCGCCGACACCGCGGAGATGCGGCGCATTGAGGATGAGACCGAACAGAAGCTGGGCAACGAAGCCAGTCAACCGACGGATGAGACGACCGATGAATGAGGAGGTGATCTCGTGGAAGGCGGCGCATTCGCACAGCTGAGGGCGTTCGGAAAGGAGGCGCGGGGCGGGATCCTCGGGCGAATCCTGCGCGGAGACGTCGGATACCTTCAGGTCTTCCTCGCGCTCGGCCTGATCTGGACGGTCTTCCAGCTCGCCAACGACCGCTTCCTCACCGCGACCAACCTCACCAACCTGCTGCTTCA
Organism: Solirubrobacterales bacterium; assembly: GCA_036520315.1. Classification (GTDB taxonomy): domain Bacteria; phylum Actinomycetota; class Thermoleophilia; order Solirubrobacterales; family 70-9; genus DASUPK01. Next base: position 1,630 of record DATDJZ010000119.1, read on the forward strand.
GGTCACGGCCATCGGGATCATCTCGATCGGAGTCGTCCTCGTGCTACTGCTCGGCGAGATCGATCTCTCGATTGGAGCGGTGAGCGGCCTTTGCGCCGGGATCATGGCGGTGCTCACGGTGCAGCACGCCTGGTCGCCGGAGCTCGCGATTCTCGTCGGCCTCCTAGCCGGCACGGCGATCGGGTTGATCAACGGGTTCTTCAACACCTACTTCGGCATCCCGTCGTTCGTGGTGACGCTGGCGGGACTGATCGCCTGGCAGGGAGCCTTACTCCTTGTGCTGGGAGACACCGGCACCATCAACCTCCCGCCCAGCGTCATCACCGATCTGACCAGCACGTTCTACGGCGCCGGGGTCGGATGGACCCTCGCCGTGGTCGTGACGGCAGGCACGCTGGGAGCCGGGCTGCTCTCACGGCGCCGCCGCCAACGGGCCGGCCTGGAACCGCCGCCGCTCGCAGGGCTCGTGTTCCGCACAGTGCTCGTCGGTGCCGCGATGTTCGTCGGGGTCGCGATCCTGCTCTCCGATCGGGGGGTGCCGCTAGCGGCCATCATCCTGCTCGGCCTCACCGGGCTGTTCGCGTTCATCACCGAGCGAACCCGGTTCGGTAGGCACATATACGCTGTGGGGGGCAATGCCGAGGCGGCTCGGCGTGCAGGGATCCGGGTCACCCGGGTCCGGGTCACCGTCTTCGCCATCGGCGCGACGATGGCGGCGGCCGGCGGGATCATGGCCGCGTCGCGGCTGATCGCCGTCAACCAGTCCTCGGGTTCGGGCGACGTCCTGCTGAATGCGATCGCCGGCCCGGTGATCGCGGGCACCAGCCTGTTCGGAGGCCGCGGCTCGGTCTGGTCGGCCCTGCTCGGGGCGCTCGTGATCGGCTCGATCTCGAACGGCATCAACCTGCTCGGACTCGAGTCGTCGGTGAGGTTCATGATCACCGGCGGAGTCCTGCTCGCCGCGGTGACGCTCGACGCCCTGAGCCGGCGCCGGCGCTCGCAGGTCTCGGTCGGGTAGCGGCGTCTAACCGGAGAGGTCGGCGCCGGCGGCGATCCCGGCCTGAGTGGCCTGCACCGCCTCGGCGGCGGCGAGCAGGTCGGCCAGCGACTCCGAGAGGCCGGTGGCGATCGTCTCGATGTCGTCCATCGCGTCGTAATCGCCGAGCAGCCCGAAGTCCATGCTGCCGTTGTAGCTGATGATCGCGATCGCCAGGGCGTGGTTCTCCGGCAGGAAGGCGACCGGGAAGATGTCCTGGAGCTCGCGGCCGAGCACGTAGAGCGGGATCTGCGGGCCGGGAACGTTGGTGACGATCAGGTTGAAGAGGCGGGTGGAGAAGTTGAGTCGCGAGGCCTGGGCCAGCAGGGTGGGCGGCGCGAAGTCGTTGAATCGCGAGATCACCTCGGCACCGAGCGCCTGCTTGGACTCCTTGAGGCCGTCCATCGAGCGCTTGACGACCTCGAGCCGCTTGACGGGATCCTCGATATAGACCGGTAGCGGGCCGCGCATGGCCGCGATCCGGTTGCCGAGCTGGCCCTGCTCGCCCTCGGTCCTGATCGAGACGGGTACCAGCGCCCGCAGCTCGAGGCCCGCCAGCTTCACGCCGCGGCTCCGCAGCCAGCTGCGCAGGGCGCCGCTGACCACGGTCAGGACCACGTCGTTGACCGTGCCGCCGAGCGTGTCCTTGATCCTCTTGAAGTCGTCGAGCTCCGCCCGCGCCCAGGCGAAGCGGCGGTGCGAGCCGATCTCGACGTTGAGGGGGAGCTCCGGCGCCGGGTTGGACAGGTTCCAGGCCACCTCGGCGAGCGCCTCGCCGGCCTCGAGCACCCTCTCCGCGGTCCGCTCCGGGTGGCTAGCCGCCCGAAGCGCGCGACCGGCGAGCTTGAACGGCGTCTCGGCCGCGGCCACCACACCGCGAGCGGCGAGCTCGGCGGAGGAGGGGGTGGGACGGGGCACCCAATCGCGATCGGGCTCGATCGCCTCCGGCACCGGCTTCACGTCGAAGAGGACGGTGGCGATGTCGACGCCGGAGATCCCGTCCACGAGCGCGTGGTGTGTCTTGGTCACCAGCCCGAACCGGTTGCGCTCGAGGCCCTGGACGAGCCACAGCTCCCAGAGCGGCTTGGAGCGGTCGAGCGCCTGCGAGAAGAGCCGGCCCGCGATGTTGCGGAGCTGTTCCTCGGAGCCGGGGGCGGGCAGTGCGGAGTGGCGGACGTGGTAGGCGAGGTTGAAGCTCGGATCGTCGACCCAGAACGGGCGGCCGGTCTCGACCGGCGGGAAGGCGAGCTTCTGACGGAAGCGGGGGACGAGGTGCAGGCGGCTGTCGACATGCGCCAGGAAGTCCTCGTAGTCGGGCGGTGGCCCTTCGAAGATCAGGATCGCTCCCACGTGCATGTGGGCGCTCGAGGTCTCGTTCGTCAGGAACGAGGCATCGATGGAGCTCAGCCTGTCCATGTGTCCCTGTGCCATGGCGCAAGCGTAACCCCTCCGCCCGGAGGCCCGGCAGCTACCCTTGGCGCGCGCGTGGAGTCCTCTTCCAGAACTGAACGGGTTGCTCCTTCGGAGCACCCTCGCATCGACGCGGGTCCCTCACGGGTCCTGCTGGCCGCTCCGCGCGGCTACTGCGCCGGCGTCGATCGCGCTGTTGAGACGGTCGAGCACGCGCTCGATCTCTACGGCGAGCCGATCTACGTGCGCAAGGAGATCGTTCACAACAAGCACGTCGTTCACGAGCTCGAGAAGCGGGGTGCGATCTTCGTCGATCAGGAGACGGAGGTTCCGGAGGGGGAGATGGTGGTCTTCTCCGCCCACGGGGTCGCCCCGAGCGTCCACGCCAACGCCGCCAGGCGGCGCCTGCAAACGATCGACGCGACCTGCCCGCTGGTAACCAAGGTCCACGTCGAGGCGCGCAAGTTCGCGGCCGAGGGCTACACGATCGTCCTGATCGGACACGAGGGTCACGAGGAGGTCGAGGGGACGACCGGCGAGGCGCCCGACCGGACGGTCCTGATACAGACCGAGGCGGATGTCGATGGCCTCGAGGTCGAGGACCCCGACCGCATCGCCTACATCACCCAGACCACCCTCTCGGTCGACGAGACCAGCTCGATCATCGCCCGCCTGAAGGAGAGGTTCCCGAATGCGAGGGGCCCGAAGACCGACGACATCTGTTACGCGACCACCAACCGCCAGCATGCGGTGAAGGAGCTCGCCAAGCACTGCGACCTGGTCCTCGTGATCGGGTCGACGAACTCGTCCAACTCGAACCGCCTCGTGGAGGTCGCCCGCGAGCACGGCGCCGACTCCTACCTGATCGACAACCACCTCCAGGTGGACGAGGCCTGGCTCGAGAGCGTGGATACCGTCGGCATCACGTCGGGCGCGAGCGCTCCCGAGGAGCTGGTCGAGAAGCTGGTCGCCTTCTTCCAGGATCGAGGCGCGACGGACGTCTCCGAGCTGCGGACGGTCAACGAGGACGTCCGCTTCATGCTCCCCGGCGAGATCCGCAAGGAGCTCGCCGGCTCAGGCGCCTAGCCTGGACCGCCCACCGGGGGCACCCCGGCCGCAAACTGGATCGAATAGACCAGTAACCCGGGCGATGGCTGGAGCTCCAGCGTGTGGCGCTCGCTGGACTCATGCGA
>DATDJZ010000120.1:0-8505 GCA_036520315.1 Solirubrobacterales bacterium
CTCCTCCAGCGCGCTGATCAGTTGCCCAACGTCGTAGCGCCAGCGTTTGTCGCTGAGCTCGAGGGCGTTGCGACGCGCCATCGCCCCCAGCTCCGGCGGCAGATCCCGCCGATCCGGCATTTGCGCACCGGAGACGAGCACCGGAATCACGGTCACGTCGGGGCGCTTCAGGGCGATCTCGAGCTCGAGCCGGACGAAGTCCTCGGGGTCGGCAATCCGTATCTCGCCTTCGTCATCCTTGACCGTGGCCCACGTCGGCCCGATGACCTCGACCAATACCTGGCACGCCGACACCGCCTCGGTGATCTGGTCGACGAAGTCGACACCGGGAGCTAGGTCGAGATCCATGAATACGTTGTGCTCCCCGAATCGGGCGACCATGGCGTCGTAGATGCGCCCGGCGTAGGCGACGCTGTCCTGGCGCCGGTAGCTGATGAAGACCCTCTGCACCGGCGGGATCCCTGGTTCCGCCGGCCCCGCGCTCACCCCGCGCCACCCATCTGTTTGCTCGCCTCCTCTTGATGCGAGGCCCAGGCCGCATGCTCCTGAGAGACGAGGCTCTCCACGCGCTCGGCGAGCAGCGGCTCGGGGTTGGGCGCGGTGGCATACGGCCCGGCGCCAGCCAGGAAGAGGAACTGCTCGTGCCTGAGCCGCTCGCAGGTTGCCCGGTAGGTCGTCCAGTTCTGCTGATACTGCTCGAGCTGCTGAAGTCCCTCAAGTACGACGATCAGCGCCCCGCCGCCCCCGATCACCGCCAGCGGGGCGGAAGCCGCAGCCGCCACCGGAATCGCGGCCGCGACGACGATCTGGCAGATCTTCAGCGCCTTGAACCATCGCTGATTGAGCCTGCTCTTGGCGTCGTACCAACTGATTTGGTCCTGAAGCCGGGCCCAAGCCGGCGACTCTTCCGAAGGAACGCTGTTCTGTTTCTCGGCAGTTATCTCGGTGACGCGAGCTCCCACATTGAGTTCCTCCTCTGGTGCCGGTCTAGCCGACCCCATAGTTGCTGTCAAGCCCGTCGCCGGCGGCGGTCACCTTGAGGACAGTGCTACTCAGACACTCGGGCGAATTTGAGTGCCTCCTGGCGGTCGGCGGTAATCGCGATGCGCCTGATCTTGTCGCCCTCGACGGTGACGACTGCGTAAGCAGTCAGGCTCAGCTGGAGGCCACTGCGGCGACCCTGCCCAACGGTGGCGGTGACGCACACGAACCGGCCTCGTGGTGCACGGATGAATTCTTGTGGCTCCAAATGGAAGTCCCCGAAGGACTCCCAGAGATTCATCGTCCATTGCAGGGCTCCGGCGTGCCCCTGATGCCACGTCGCACCTGGAATGCCGGGATAGTCCTGGAGTTCGACGTCCTCGTGCAGATACCGAAACGGCTTGGCCCCAAACGGGTCATCGAGCTGGTTTCTTGCGAGACCGTTGAAGGCGTCGCACAGGTCGCTGAAAACCCGAAAATCCTCTTCCTCCGGCGCGTACACCTCGGCCACTCTCCATCCGAGCTGAAGGGAGGACCAGGACGGGACTTCCTGCCGGACCCCGGAAACGCCGAGTGCACCTCCGCCCACCGCCTCGTTCTGCTCGAGCACCGACGCAACACCGGACATGACCTCCTCCTCCGCTCAACCTTCAAGACCTCTGGACTTCCCCATGTTCGCGAGCGCAGGCGGCTATGTGTGTGACAGAAGGCACGATCTGGGTGTGGCGTACGTCACGATCTCGTCACCCAGCAAACCCGAACGCCGCTTTCTAGAAGCTCGACCAGCGCGCCCGCGATCCGCGGGAATCCGTGTGGCGCGACCCGCTTGGGTAAGTGCCGAAGCCCCCACGCGCGTACACCTTGTCCGCGTCCTTGTCGAAAACGCTGGCCCCGAAGCTGTCGACAAGCTGCACGTCGAAGTCGGTGGCGTCGGCCTGCATGTGTCGGCTTTGACTGGCCCCACCGACGTGTTGGTTCCAGGCGGGCGTCCGGTACCAACTTAGGATCGCGATCGGCTTGTCGCCGAGCTCGTGGCGGAGGATCTCCAGGTTGAAGGCTTGGCGCTGAGCGTTCGCCTTCAGGTTGCCCGGAACCGCCGTCCGCGCCGGATCGTGGCAGCGCGCCTCATCCAGCGTGAAGTTCGGGCTCAAGTAGCCGTGTTCCAGGAGGATCTTCTTGAACGCCGTGCTACCCCGGGCCTTCGCCGACCAGGGGAACTTCCAAAGTTTCACATGCTGTTGCGGAAGCCAGTCGGGAAGTCCGCCGGCACTCGCTTGTGCCTTCTTCGCCTTGGCGGCGGCGCCCTTCTTCTTTCCCTTGGGTTTTCCAGCGGGTGCCGTTGCTTCTTCGGTCCCCAGTAGCTCTGGCTGTGCACCGGGCGGCTTCTCTTTGCTCTGCCCCCGGATCGTGAGCTTGGAGAGCGCTACCCCCACCTTGCTGTGATCACAAGCCCCTCGCACCCCAGAGCAACTGGCGTGGTCGGTGTCCTGCCAGATCGAGTAGCTCTCCCACGGCTCAGGAACCGTCGGCTGTCTTACCCCCCAATGCGCGACCCAGAGCGGGCACCGACTGATGAAGGCTCGGTCCCTCGGGCTGAGCTCCCGCTCGACCACCGGCCACATGCCGGGCATCGTGTAGATCACCGGCAGATGAGCCATTTCCTTTGAGTAAGCCCGCACGAACTGGCCGACGTGGCGGGCGGCCTTGGCAGCGGTCTGCTGGTTCAGGGTCTCGAAGTCGTAGGCCAAGGGAAGATCGCCTGCTTTCGGCCATCCTCCGGAGCGCGCGAACTCGATCGCCATTTTCGCTTCCGCGGTTCCATTTCGCTGCCCGTTCTGGGCCGATGCAACTCGCGCGAAGTAGTACGGCCCCCAGATCAGTTTGTTGGCGCGAATCTCCGCGACCCGCTCCGGGCCGTACGTGGAGTCCCGATGATCGCCATCTGCAACCCGGACGTAGGCGCCGCCCATCCTGCCCGCAACCTTCTTCCAGTCGACCGAGCCGTTGTGCTCGGACACATCGACCATTGCCTTCATCGCTCTTCTCCCTCTATTCGCCTATCGGCGAAACGCTGCGTTCACCGCTCCGCGTCCCAATCTTCCTCCTATGCCGGCGATGAGTCCAGTCACCTGCAGTGTGGTGCTCGCAGATGCCACGTCCTGGGCAGCGCCCCGACCAGGATTCGAACCTGGGGCCTACTCCTTAGGAGGGAGTCGCTCTATCCAGCTGAGCTATCGGGGCGGGCAGATCCGGCCTGATCGTAGACGCGATCGTGGAGGTCTAGCTCTAGGCTCCGCTCGCACCTGGCCAGCGCCCAGCGGGCCTACCCCGGCTCGTCGTAGAGGCTCTCGGCCGCGAGCTGCTGCGCCTGGGCGCTCCAGATCTTGACCTCGAGGTAGAGCTCGTCCGGGAATCCCTTGACGGCGTCGAGCGCGATCAGCGTGAAGCGCTCGTCGGCGACCGGCGTCTGATCGACGACCTCGGCCTCGAGCTCTGCGGTGGCGGCCGAGGCCCCCGGGATCAGCGGGGTGCCCCAGACCAGGGTGACGTCGCCGCTGCGGTCGGACTCCCCCCGCCAGTCGCCGATCACTTCCTCGTTCAGGTCGATCATCCAGTCGGGGTTCTGGTCGGCGGTGACGTCCGTGAAGTCCGCGCGAGCGTCGAACTCGCCCGCCTCGCCGGACTCGCCTTCGGCCGGCCGGACGAAGGAGACGAAGCCGAAGTACTCGCTCGGCTCTGTCGCGCCCTCCACGGGAGCAACCGCCGGCACGTAGACGCGCCCGCCCCAGCCGCGCTCCGGGAACCAGGTCACCTCCCCCGGAGGACCGCCGGCCTCGGCGACGAGGGGCTCGCAGGCCTTCCCGAACTCGTCGCGCAGGCGCTGAGCCCAGCGCCCATAGGGCAGTCCCTCGACGCTCGCGTCGGCGATGAAGCGGGGTATCGGGCGGCGGACCGGCGGCACGGAGCAGTGACCCTACCCGAGCGCCTCGCGCAGCTCGGCAGCCGCGCGCTCCGGAGGGAAGACGTTGAGCTCGACTCCGGTCGACATCTCGAACCCGGCGCGGATCCCGATCCGCGGGGCGATGTCGAGGTGCCAGTTGAAGCTCTCCGCGTCGCGAGGAGCGGTCAGGGTCCAGGCGTTGAACTGCGGGACGCGGTCGAAGCGCGCCCCCAGGGCGCGCAGCGCGGTCCGCAGCATTCCCAGGCCGACCTCACCGTCGAGCTCGAAGCTGGGCGCGGGCGTGCGCGGGATGATGCGCAGCTCGAAGGGCGAGCGAGAGGCCCAGGGACAGATCAGCAGGGCGTCGTCGTCGATCGCAACCAGGCGTTCCTTGCGCCGGACCTCCTCCGAGGCGATCTCGGAGAGGAGATCCCCGCCCATGGTGTGCTGGTTGTAGGCGGCGAAGCGCTCCCGCTCCCTGGCGACGGCGACAGGGACGAAGCCGAGCGCGTAGAGCTGGGCGTGGCTGTGCTCGAGCGAAGCGCCGGCCTCACGGCCCTCGTTGATGATCAGCTGCACGTAGGCCGCCCTCTCCCCGTACGCCCTCATCCGCTCGCGCCAGCCCGCCACCGCTGCGGCCAGCTCCGCGTCGTCGAGCTGGCCGAGCGAGGTGCGGTGGGTCGGCGAGTTGACGATCACCTCGTGGAAGCCGGTGGCGACCGAGGCGCGGAACAGATCCGGCTCGCGGCCCCGAGAGGTGGCCCGGAGCGGATCACCGACCGCCGAGAACCCCTCGCCGGGCTCGCTGCCGCCCTCCGGCGCGGTCGGGGCGTCGTCCTCCCAGGTCTGCGCCAGCGCCGGATAGAGGTTCGGGACCGCGCGCACCCGCCAGCCGGGCGTGTCGGGGTCGCCGCCCCCGGGCCGATCCGCCCAGGTCTCGGGCGGGGTGCGGTCCTCCCGACCCTCGCAGAAGGGGCAGTTCTCGGCTGCCGTCGGGTCGGGCTCGGTCGCCGTCCCGCCGAAGTCGAAGGGCCGATCGGCGCGCGCAGGCGAGAGGATCGTCCTCAGGCCGGTGAGCTGGTCGAGGCGGATCTCCGGGCTTGGCTTCCGCTCAGCCATCGAGCGCCTTGCGCATCTGGACGTGTTCGATCTCGGCCTCCAGGAAGATGTCGCCCTCGGGGATGTAGTCGTGTGCGGCGTAGAAGGCCTCCGCCCGCAGCTGGGCGTGCAGGACCATCTCGGCGGCGCCCCGCTCCCGTGCCTCGCGCTCAGCCCCCTCCAGGAGGCGCGCGCCGACACCATGCCGCCGTAGTCGGGGGTCCACCGCCATCCGCTCGAGTTTCCACTCGCCGCCGCCGAGGTCCCGTACCCGGCAGGTTGCGATCACTCCGCTCTCGTCTAGGCCGACGACCTGCAGAGATTGCTCATCGAGGTCGTCCAGCTCCTCCCCGGGATCCACCCCCTGTTCGTCGACGAAGACCCGCACGCGCAGTTCCATCGCTGCGTCGACCTCCGCGCCGTCGCGGGCAGGGCGGACGGTGACGGTCAAGCGGCTCACATTTTCGGCGGCCACAAACACCCCCGCCGGACTAAAGCCGGGAGGCTCAGCTGCTCGACGTGTCCCCGTCGGCCAAGCCCTTGCGCAGCTGGGCGAAGGCGTCGATGAACTCGATCGGTAGCGGGAAGACGATCGTCGTGTTCTGGTTTACGCCCATCTCGAGCAGGGTCTGCAGATAGCGGAGCTGGAGCGTTGCCGGGTTCCTGGAGATGATGTCGGCAGCCTGGGCCAGCTTCTCGGCCGCCTGGTACTCACCCTCGGCATTGATGATCTTGGCGCGCCGCTCTCTCTCGGCTTCGGCCTGGCGTGCCATCGCACGCTGCATCTGCTCGGGAATCTCGACGTCCTTGATCTCGACGGTGCTCACCTTCACGCCCCAGGGCTCGGTCTGCTCGTCGATGATCTTCTGCAGGTCCTCGTTGAGCCGCTCGCGCTCGGCGAGCAGCTGATCGAGGTCCGCCTTGCCGAGAACGGAGCGCAGGGTCGTCTGGGCGATCTGCGAGGTGGCGAGCAGGAAGTTCTCGACCTCGACGATTGCGTTGTTTGGGTCGATCACGCGGAAGTAGGCGACCGCGTTCACGCGGGCCGGGACGTTGTCGCGCGTGATCACCTCCTGCGGCGGGATATTGAGGGTCACCGTCCGCAGGTCGACCCGCACCATCCGGTCGATCACCGGGATCAGCAGGATCAGGCCGGGTCCCTTCTGGGCGATCAGCCGGCCGAGGCGGAAGATCACGCCGCGCTCGTACTCCCGCAGGACCCGGACCGACGAGCCGAGGAAGATCAGGACGAAGAACGCGATGACAACGACTACGCCGATCGCTACAGCCATCTGTCAGGCCCCTTTCTCGACTGTTGCTGGGTCTTGGTCGGCGACCGGCTCGACCTCGAGGGTCAGGCCATCCACCGCCTTGACTCGGACTCTATTGCCTGGGCCGATCCCGCCCGAGCCGGTGGTCCGCGCCCTCCAGAGCGCGCCCTGGATGAAGACCTGACCCTCCGGATCGAGCGGCTCGCGCGCCTCACCGACCGACCCGACCAGCTCCTCCGAGCCGGTGCGAACGGGCTCGTCTCGATGTGCCGCCAGCGCCTTGCGGGAGGCGAAGACGACGAAGCCCGCCAGGATCACTGCGCCGACGACGATCGCCGCCACCGGCAGATCGTGGCCAGCATCCCGCCAGGCAAACCCGGCGCCGACCAGACACCCGACGCCGAGCAGACCGAGCACCGTCGTCGGCGCATGGGCCTCGGCGATGAAGAGGAGCAGCGCCACCGCCAGCAGTGCAATCGCAAGACCTTCCATAAGCCCATTATCCGCCTGCGGCGTACTTGTTCACGTCGGCGTCCAGGTCGGACTCGTCCTGATACACGCCCGGGTGCGTGAAGACCTGCTTGCCGGATCGGTCGTAGAAGGTGGTCGTGGGGAAGGCCTGCGGTGGCCCGCCCAGGTCCTGCGCGATCTTCAGGTCGGGGTCGCTGTAGGACGGATACGGAAGAGGCAGCTCCGAGAGGAAGGTCTCCGCGGACCCGCTCGAGTCGTTCGAGTTCACTCCGAGGAAGGCGATCTGCCCGCCCCGCTTCTCGGCGAGTGACTGAAACCAGGGGAACTCGAAGCGGCAGGGTCCGCACCAAGAGGCCCACTTGTTGACGACCACCGGCGTTCCTCGCAGCTGCTCGAGACGGCCATCGAATGCGTCACTGCCGCCGTCGAGGATCTGACTAGCCTGGGCGCGAAGCTCGGCAAGCTGAGGCGGAGCGCCCGGGATCGGGGCCTTGGCCTGCTCGGCGGTCAGGCGGGAGTCCGGATTGCCGTTGCTCGAGCCGCAGCCGGCGATCGCGAGGGTGGCGAGTATGGCCGTCAGGGCGAGGGCCAGGCGTGCTTTCGGCCCCGGGAGCGGGTGTGCTTTCACAACCAGGAAATACGGGACATCGATCAAGAGTGCTTTAATTCCTATCGGTCCATCTAGTTCCTGGACCCAGGGAGAGCCCGGAGCGGACAGCCGTATCTCGGGTTTCCCCCGTGATCAGGCCAATTGCGCCTCGTCATCTTTGCGATTTGGCGACGAGCGGCAGATCAAGAGCCTCAGATGGCTGAAGACACCAAGGCGGCCGCCAAAGCGGCGAAGGCGCCTACGAGCGCCGACATCGAACGTGCTCGCGAGTTCGCTCGCGAGCCCTTCCTGCTGGAAGGAGAGACACCCAAGGACCTCGCGCCCGGGACGCCCCGGCGGCGAGCGCTCGATGCCGCTCTAGCCGAGATCGACGAGGGGCGCGAGACGCCCTCGATGGAGTGGCGGCGCGACTTCTCCCTCATGCTCGGCCTGGAGCGCCTGCTCTCCGAGGAGGAGCCGCATCTCGCCGACGGCGCCGAGCTCTCCGCCCACCAGGTCGACGCGCTCTCGGGCACCCTCGCGGCGCTGATCGCCGACGTCCAGGAGCGGATCAACGGTCACTCATGGACGGGGAACGGCAACGGCAGTGCCCCCGCCGTCGCGGAAACCGAGGATGATGTCTCAGAGAACGGCGGCGGCACAGACACGGACGAGGTCGACCTCGACGAGGACGAGGAGGACACCGAGGACGAGGAGGACACCGAGGACGAGGAGGCGACGGAAGAGGAGGAGGCCGAGGACTGGGACGAGGAGGCGGACGAGGACGTCGTCGAGGAGGCCCCCGACGATCCCGGCGCCGACCGCCGGTTCTGGTTCGAGCACGCCACGGGCTCCGGCAAGACCGTCGCCGCCGTCGGCTTCATCGAGGCCTCCCGCACCGGCGGCATCCTGATCCTCACCCACCGCCGCAACCTGGTCGACCAGTTCATCGGCGAGATCTCCGACCGCGGCTACGCCGAGCGCCTCTCCCCGCCGCTCCTCGATGGCGCCGACCACCCCTACGGCCCGGTCACGGTCGAGACCTATCAGTGGTTCGTCCGCAACGCGAGCCGGATCTCGGACGCCTACTCGATCGTGATCTGCGACGAGGCCCACACGGCCCTCGGCGAGAAGACCAGCGCCTGCATCCGGGC
>DATDJZ010000121.1:0-4105 GCA_036520315.1 Solirubrobacterales bacterium
GATCCGCAAGGAGCTCGCCGGCTCAGGCGCCTAGCCTGGACCGCCCACCGGGGGCACCCCGGCCGCAAACTGGATCGAATAGACCAGTAACCCGGGCGATGGCTGGAGCTCCAGCGTGTGGCGCTCGCTGGACTCATGCGAAGTCAGTTCCTGAAGGCCCGGATGGGTGACGACGACTGGCGGGCGTGGCTCTCCATCCACCCGGACCGCGATCTCGCCCTCGCCGTCGGTAGCCGCGTAGGCGCCTCCGGCCTGGTACTCCAGCTCGAGAGCCGGCCCGGCTCCGGCGCCGGGCCAGGGCTCCTCGGTCGAGCCGCCCGGGAAGACTTCCGGCGTCGGGGGGATCACCTTCGCGCCCGGAGCGTCGGACGGTCGCAAAGGTTCGACCAGCAGCGGCCACTCGTGCCCGTTGCCGGAGCGCGAGAGCTCCTCGCGGATCGCCTCCTCGGTGCCCGCGTATTCGCCCTCGCCGAGGTGGTACCAGCGCAGCGCGCCGCCCCGTGCCCACAAGAAGAGCGCGGGCCAGCCGTGCGGCTCGTACAGGCGCCAGACGCTGAACTCGCGGTCGACGATCACCGGCCAGCGGATCTCGAGACGGTCGGCGGCCTCCGCGACGACGTCGGAGTCCTGTGTGAAGGGGAAGCGGGGCGAGTGGACCCCGACTACCGCCAGGCCGTCGCCCGAATAGCGGTCCCGCCACGCCCTCAGGTAGGGGAGGGTCCTGACCGAGTTGAGCTGGGCGAAGTCGAAAAAATGCACCAGCACCGGCCGGCTTGCGACCAGCCTGTCGATCGAGTCGATCGGCTCGCCGATCCATTCGGCGCCGGTGGGCAATGGGGGGATGGCGATGTCGGGCCGTGGGGGACGCAGACGCCGGAGGGTATGCTGGCTCGGTCCCCCAAAGAATCCCCGAAGAAGGAGAGTCCCCTGTGAGCCGATCGGTATGGGAGCGCATCGAGGAGAGTCGGGCCCGCCACAACGTGCTCGAGCACCCCTTCTACGTGCGGTGGTCCGCCGGCGAGCTCTCGCGCGAGGAGCTCGCGCGTTACGCCGGCCAGTACCGACACGCAACCGAGGCGCTCGCCCGTCTCTGCCGGGAGGCCGCGGAGGCGGCCCCGGAGCGGCATCGCGACGAGATCGCAGCGCACGCGGCCGAGGAGGAGGGGCACGTCGGGGTCTGGGACGGCTTCGTCGAGGTGGCGGGCGGCGAGATCGGCGCCGAGCCCACGCCCGAGACCGCTGCTTGCGTCACCGAATGGACCTCTCCAGACGGCTACCTCGGCCGGCTCGCCCGGATGTACGCGATCGAGAGCGGCCAGCCTGAGATCGCGCGAGTCAAGCGCGAGGGGCTTGCCCGCTTCTACGGGATCGACGGCGGCGCCGGCAGCGAGTACTTCCGTCTCCACGAACAGGCCGACCACGCTCACGCCGAGGAGTCACGGCGTTTGATCGAAGAGGAGATGAGCTCCGAGGACGCCGACGCGGTCGTAGCGGCGGCCGAGTCGACTTTCCGCGCGAACTGGCGGCTGCTCGACGGCGTCGGCTGAATCGCCGAGCCGATGCGCGGACGCTTCCCGAGGGTGGGCGACCGCGCGATCGGGATCGTGCTCGGCATCGTGCTCGGTATTGCGGTGATCCTCCTCTTCCTCTTCCTGGGCTCGCGCGACACGATCGATGAGCCCTCGATCTCGGGTGGGTCGACCCAGACCGCGACTCAGCCTGCGACCATCCCGGGGCAATCGAAACCGAAGCCTCCCGAGTAGTACTTCAGCGATGAGATCGACGATGCGGATCGCGCACAACGTCCGGCTCGCGGCGATCCTCGCCGTCGGGGCCTTCGCGCTCCACCAGCTGCGCTACCTGATCGCCTCCGGCGCCGCTTCCTCTGCCGGGCCCTCCGCACACGGCTACATGACGGAGCTGATGGCGCCGATCGCTGTGCTGGTCCTTGCCGCAGTAATGGCCACCCTGATCCGCGGCACCGAGGGGGCCCTGCCGGCACGCGCGCCGCTCGGGCAGCGAATCGCAGTCTTCAGCCTCGCGCTGCTCGCCATCTACGTCGGGCAGGAGTCCCTGGAGGCGATCCTGAGCACCGGACAGGTGGCGAATCTCGCCGCGGTGCTCGCGGCAGGCGGTTGGGTCGCGATTCCTCTGGCGCTGACACTCGGCGCTCTGGGGGCCCTGCTGGCAAGGGCACTCGAGGTGGTCGAGCGCGTGATCGCGGTGGTTCACGCGGAGCGGGTGCGCTCACGCCCGCCGGCAGTTACTGGCCGGGCCCTCCCAGTCCGCTCAATCAGCCTTCTTTCGGCGCCGCTTGCCTTCGGGCTCGCGCGACGCCCGCCTCCGCGGGCACCTGCCTAGCCAGGTGCCAATTCGCGCGCGTTTCGCTCGCCCTTAGGCAGCGAGCCAACTGTGCGCAATCCGAAGGAGGTTTGTTCGATGCAATCGAGAGCTGCACGACTGGGCGTGCTCGCGGCGGTCATCGTCGCCGCGGTCGTCGTCTTCATCGTGCTGAAGGACGACAACGGCGGCGACGACAGCAGCAACAGCGACGCCACCAAGGGCGTCCAGGTGCTGAACGTCGACGCGAGCGGCAACCCCGTGGGCGGCGAGAAGACGCTGACCTACAACAAGGGGGACCAGGTCCAGTTCCGCGTCAACCTGGCGAAGCCCGAGGAAGCGGTCCACGTGCACGGCTACGAGATCGAGAAGCCGGCCGAGACGAGCCCGGTGAGCTTCTCCTTCCCGGCCATGATCGACGGGGTCTTCGAGATCGAGGTGCACCGGCTCGATCACACCGAGGGTCCGATCGCCGAGCTCCACGTCAACCCGTGATCGCGTTCGACAGTCGGGCTTCCGGATCGAGACGGCACGCTGTCGGCCTCGCCATGGTGGCGGCGGGGTCGGCGGCTGGCCTTCTCTTTCCCGACGCCGCCTCCGCCCACGCGCTGGTCGGCCGCAAGGACCTGCCGGTTCCCGCCTGGCTCTTTGCCTGGGGAGCGTCGCTCGTCCTGATCGTCTCCTTCGCCCTGCTCTCTGTCGCCTGGACGCAGGCGCGGCTGCAGAGGGAGGAGTGGAGGCCCCTCCCGCCGTGGCTCTCGCGGACCCTGCTCAATCCCGTGATAGACGTGATCTGCGGTGCGATCGGAGTCGGGCTGTTCGTCCTCGTGCTCTACGCGGGCTTCCGCGGGATCTCGGACCCGACCCAGAACTTCTCGATCACGTTCGTCTTCTACACCTTCTGGCTGGGACTGGTGCTGGTCAGCGTCCTGCTGGGTGACCTCTTCAGGGCGTTCAACCCGTGGCGGGCGCTCGGCCGGCTCGTGTCCGGCGGCTTCCGGCTGGTCGCCGGCCAGTCGGCGCCGGTGCCGTTCTCATACCCGGACCGCCTCGGCCGCTGGCCGGCGGTGCTCGGCGTGCTGCTCTTCGTCTGGCTCGAGCTGATCGCCGGTGGCGGCGCCTCGCCCTCGCCGCACGACGTCGCCGTCGCGACCGTGGTCTACAGCGCCGTCACCTTCGCCTGCATGCTGCTCTTCGGCGTGGAGGGGTGGATCGGCAGAGGGGAGACCTTCAACGCGTACTTCGGCATGTTCTCCCGGCTCGCACCCTTCGAGGCGAGGGGCCGCGAGCTGGGGGTCAGGAAGTTCCTGACGGGCGCTCCGCAGTGGGCCGCGGTGCCCGGGGCAGCCGGTCTGGTGCTCGCCTCGATCGCGGTGACCAGTTTCGACGGAGCCCAGGAGGGCGCGCTCTCCGGCGCGATCCGCTGGACCTTCGAGCGCTGCAGCGACATCGGCCTCAGCCTGCCCGACTCCTTCCGGGTCGCGAACTCGATCTGGCTGCTGATCGTGTTCGCCGGGGTCTCGCTGCTCTACTGGCTCGGCGTCCAGGGCATGCACACGGTTCGCGGCTCGCCCCCGGTCAAGCAGCTGGCTCGGTCCTTCGCACACACCCTGATCCCGATCGCGCTCGCCTACCTGGTGGCGCACTACTTCAGCGCCTTCCTCTACCAGGAGCAGGCGCAGTTCACCTACATCCTCTCCGACCCGCTCGGGCACGGCTCGGACCTGTTCGGCACGGCCGGCGGAGGGATCAACTACGGGATCGT
>DATDJZ010000122.1:0-52547 GCA_036520315.1 Solirubrobacterales bacterium
ATCGCCGATCCGGCGCCTCCCCTGGTCATCCCCTGGTCCACCGGGCCGCAGAGCACCGCCAGCCAGCTGGCGGAGACCGCCAACGCGATCGCGTCGAAGGAGGTGGCGATTCCCGCCGGCGACGAGGGCCCCCTCGACGACCTCTTCCGGCTCGCCCTGCCGGCCGGCTTGGGCGATCAGGGGCCGCTGATCGAGACGGGTCTGCCGGCCGTGCGGCTCTCAGCCGGCGGTGAGCTGCCGGTTGGTCCCGGCCGCGACACCCCCGAGTCCTTCGACAACGACACCTTCGATCGCTTCGGTCGCGCCGCCCTCTCTCTGGTACTCACCCTTGACGCCTCGCCAGGGGCGGTCGAGCACGGCCCCAAGGGCTACATCGGCTTGGCCGGCAACCTGCTGCCGGGGTGGACTATCGCCCTTCTGGCGCTCTCCCTGCTGGTCCCCGTGGGCCTGGCCGCCGGGTCTGGTCTCGTCGCCGCCGCTCGCAGCCCGATCGAGGCCGTTCGGGGCCTCGTCTGGACGCTGCTCCGGGCCCTGCCGTTCATCGGCGCGCTGGTCATCGTGCTGCTGACCGCGCTCGTGGGACTGCTGCCGAGCCCCGACTTCCCGTTCGATCCGCGCATCGAGGCCCTTGGACTGGGCGGCACGATCGCAGTGGTCGCCGCGGTGCTCGCCTACTGCGCGATCGCCTTCTTCCTGCGCCCGCTCCGACCACCGCCGGCGAGGGCGGTTGCAACGGCCGCACCGGCGGCGCTGCTGCTCGCCTGTATCGCGGCCCTCGGGATCTGGTCGGTGAACCCCTACCTCGCGCTGGTCGTTTCGGTCGGCCTGCAGGCCTGGGTGTTCGCCGCTGCGCGGCTGGCTCCCGGCCGCCTGCCGGCTGCCGGGTTCGTCCTGCTCGGGCTGGCGCCCGCCGTGGTCCTGGTCGCCGACCTCGCGGGCCGCTTCGATGCCGGCCTGGGCGTCTGGCATGACCTCGTGCTGATGCTGGCGGACGGCCAGATCGGCTGGACGCTGGCGCTGCTCGCCTGTCTGCTGGCTGGGACGGGAGTGGCGATGGTCGCGTTGGCGGGCCCGTCCCGGGGCCGGCCTGCCCCGGAGATGAGGCTGGAGGGCGAGATCTCGGTGCGCCGGCGGGCTTCCAGGCCGGAGCCGGCCGAGCCCGAGTCCGAGGTGGACGAAGGGCCGGAAGAGCAGAGGCCTGAACCGGAGCCCGAGGGGCCGGTCGAGCCCGCTCAGCCCGAGCCCGAGAGGGACCCGCGTCTCTGGTCGAAGCCGCGAGGCTCGAGCTCCCCGCCGCTGGCCAGCTTCAAAGCCACACCCTGGCCCTCTCTGACGTAGCCGATCTCGGTCAGCGTCGAGCCGGCGTCGGAAACGGCCTGCACGGCACCCTCGAAGTGTTCGCGCGGCACCGCCACCAGCAACTCGAAGTCCTCGCCGCCGGATGCGGCCAGCTCGAGCGCTGCCTCGTTCCCTCCCGCGACCTCCGCCACGCCCTCCTCGACGGGCAGGCGATCGAGATCGATCTCCAGCCGGCAGTCACTCGCTCGTGCCAGGTGCTCCGCGTCGGCGCCCAAACCGTCGCTGACGTCGATCATCGCGGTGGCGCCGGCCTTGGCCAGGGCGCGCCCCTCTCGCAGTCTCGGCGTTGGGTTCAGCTGCCGATCCAGGAGACCCTTGCCGCGGTCGGCCGGGTCGCCGCGACGCTCCCCGGCCTCCATCAGCTCGACGGCGGCTGCCGCGCCGCCCAGCTCGCCGGTGACGGCCACCAGGTCACGCGGCTTGGCGCCGCGGCGCGTGAGGAAGCGGGCGCCGCCGGGCTCGTAGCCCACGGCGGTCACGGAGACGACCAGCACCGGCGAGCGAACCAGATCCCCGCCGGCGATCGTCACCTCTTCTCGCGCCGCCATCTCGGCGAGCCCATCGGCTATCCCGAGCAGGTTGTCGTCGGAGAGCTCATCGGGCGCGGCGACGACCACATAGGCCTCTCCCTGGGCGGCTCCCATCGCCGCCAGGTCAGAGAGCGAGGCGGCGAGCGCCTTCCGCCCGACCGCCTCCGGCCCGTACGAATCGAACATGAAATGCACGCCGTCGACGATCGCGTCGACCGTGACGGCACTCGCCGCCCTGGGCTCGACGACCGCCGCGTCGTCCCCGCTGGGGACGCGCACACGGGGTCCCGGCGCGGGCATGCGCTCGTTGATCGCGGCGATCAGATCGAATTCGCTGCTGGGCACGCGCCAAAGGCTAGGGCCCCGGGCGGTGCTGGCCGCGAGCTCTAGCCCGTGCCGGTCCCGCCGCTCGCGGGCGGCGCGGCTGGCGGCGGCGCCGCCGGCGGTGGCGTCGGCGTGGGATTCGGCTTCGGCGAGGGAGCCGGTTTCTGCCCGACCCCGGGCGCGTAGGCGCCCTGGTTGTCGTCGCTGCTGTCGTCGCTGCTGCCCTCGCTCGGCGTGTACGAAGACGAGTAGCCGCAGGAATAGGAACTGTCGCTGCTGCAGGAGCTCGAGCTGGAGGCTGTGTAGTCCCCGTGGAACGAAGTCAGATCCGGCAGGCTCGAGGGAATCTCGAAGTCGGGGCACTCGCCCCCCTGGGCGGCCTCCATGTAGGAGCGCCAGATCGGGCCGGAGGTGGGCCCGCCGAAGCCGGTGGAGTCGCGTGATAGGGGGTGCCCGGTCCAGACGGCGGTCGAATACTTCGGCGTGTAGCCGACGAACCAAGCGTCAGAGAGGTCCTCGCTGGTGCCGGTCTTGCCGGCCTCCGACTGGCAACCGATGGATGTATAGCCGGCGCCGGTGCCGCTGGTGATCACGCCCTCGAGCACCTTGGTGACCTCGTAGGCCTCGCCGGGAGTGAGCACGCGCTTGCCCTCGTCTGCGCTCGGCTCGTCCACCTTTCCGCCGGGGAAGACGACCCTGTCTATCGCCGTCGCGTCGTGGTGGACGCCGCCGTTGGCCAGCGTCGCGTAGGCATTGGCCTGCTCCAGCGGGGTGACGCCGACGCTGAGCCCACCGATCGCGTCGGCGGGTGGGATGTAGCAGTGCGGGCCGCCCTTGCAGGGGGTGTCGTTCGGACCCTTGATTCCGAGCGGCGAGGTGATCCCCATCTGGTACGCGGTCCTGGCGATGTTCTCGGGACCGACGTCGAGACCGAGCTGGGCGAAGACCACGTTGACCGACTCCCAGGTCGCCTCGGTCAGAGGCATCACCCCGCCGCCCTGCTCTGCGTTGTTGACGGTCCAGCTCGAGCCGCCCGGGGTCTCGAGCGTCTTCGGCGAGGTGCCGTCGTAGTAGGTCGTGTCG
This sequence comes from Solirubrobacterales bacterium, assembly GCA_036520315.1. Classification (GTDB taxonomy): domain Bacteria; phylum Actinomycetota; class Thermoleophilia; order Solirubrobacterales; family 70-9; genus DASUPK01. The sequence continues at coordinate 3,297 of DATDJZ010000122.1, forward strand.
GGGTCGATGCCCTGTTCGATCGCCGCGGTCAGGTCGTAGACCTTGAACGAGGAGCCGGGCTGGCGCTGGGCGTGGGCGGCGAAGTTGAACTGGCTGCTCACCGAGTAGCGCTGGGTCGAGGCGAGAGCGACGATCTGGCCGTTCGACGGGTCGACCGAGGCGAGCGCCGACGCCGGGCCGCCGTCCGGGTAGCAGACCGAGCAGGAGTCGACAGCGGTCTGGGCGACCCCCTGGAGACGGGGTTGAATGGTCGTATAGACCTTGAGCCCGCCGTTCTGGACGGTGTTCACCCCGTAGCGGTCCTGGAGCTCCTGCTTGACGAGATCGAAGATGTAGGGCTCGCGGATCCGGCTGTACTTGCTTCCCGGGTCGAGGCCGAGGCCCTGGCCGATCGCGTCCTGGTACTCGCTCGTGGTGATGTCGCCCTGTTGCTCCATCGCGTGGAGCACCTCGTTGCGCCGCGCCAGTGCCGCCCGAGGGTTGAGGAGAGGGTTGTACTGGGACGGCGCCTGCGGCAGCCCCGCGATCATCGCCGCCTCGGGCAGGGTCAGGTCGCGGGCGTGCCTGGAGTAGTAGGTCTCCGCCGCGGCCTCGACCCCGATCGCGGTTGCCCCTTCGTTGGTCCCGTAGGGCGCCGTGTTCAGGTACTCGGTCAGGATCTGGTCCTTCGAGTGCTGCTTCTCCTCGTCGTTTGCCAGGTGCGCCTCGATGATCTTGCGCTTCAGCGTGTCCTCGGGATCTTGGATGTAGAGGTTGCGGACCAGCTGCTGGGTGATGGTCGAGCCGCCCTCCACCGGCTTGCCCCCGGCGGTCAGGTCCTCCCAGCCGGCCCGGATGATCGCCGAGGGGTCGATGCCGCCATGGCTGTAGAAGCGCCTGTCCTCGATCGCCACCGTCGCGTCCTTGAGGTCCTGCGGAATCCTGTCGCTGGCGATCGGCTGTCGGATCTTGTCGGAGTGGATCACCCCGAGCAGAGAGCCGTCCGCTGCATACACCTTCGAGATGGTCCCCTCCTTGATTGGCGTCAGGCTCGCCAGCGAGGGCGCCGATTCGTAGACGCTCAGCAGCCAGAGACCGGCCCCGAGCGCGCCGACGGCGAGCATCGACCCGAGGACCAGAAGGACCACCGCAAAGGGGTTTCTCTTTCGGCTCGTGCGCCGATGCCTCCGGCGGGAGCGGGCGCTCATGATCCGAAAAGGGTACTCAGCGCGACCTCAGGGAGCCCTAAGTAGACCCCTTGCACGCAGGGCGGATTGCGCGCGCTCCCGGAGCTCCGCCTCGTGGACCTCGCGGTCGACGCCGGCGTCGATTGCGGCCTTCACCTGCAGCCTCGAGCCCTCGGGCGTGACCTCGACGAGCCGGGCGGAGGTGACCTCGCCGCGCTCGAGCTCCTTGCGGGCGGCCTCCACGTCGGCATCCGGGGGTAACCAGACGTCCACGGTGACCGGCGCGGCGCTGTTGCCCGCGGAATGGTTGACCACCACGTCGGTCGCCACCTTCTCGTTGGGCACCACGATCAGGCTGCCGTCCCCGGCGTCGACGCTGGTGTAGGTGAGGGCGATATCGGTGACCCTCCCGTGGACCTCCTCCCCGATCGAGACCAGGTCGCCGATCCGGATCGGCTGGGTGATCGCCAGCAGGATCCCCGAGACCAGGTTGGCGATCACCTGCCTGCCGGCGAACCCGATGATGATCCCCAGCACTGCCGTCGAGGCGAGGATGCCGGTGGCGAAGCGCTTGATCGAGGTGAACTGGCTGAGCGCCAGCGCCACGCCGATCAGGATGATCGTCAGGAAGAGCAGCCGCCGGATCAGGCGCAGGCGGGTGCGGGCCTCGCGGGAGAGCTCGCCGGTCTCGAGCCGGGTGGCAGCCTTGACAGTGCGGCCGATCAGGACCCGGTCGACGATGATCGCGATCACGATCGCGACGGCCAGCGTGATCGCCGCCGAGATCTCGTCGCCGTGTTCTTGCCAGAAGCTCTGGTCTGCGGCCAGGAGCATCGCGTCGGGCAGTATTTCGATCATGGTCCGCGCCGTGTTCCTGGACGCCCTCGGCACCCTGGTCGAGCTCGAGCCGCCCTGGCTGTCCCTGCGCGATCGCGTGCCGGCGGAGGTGAGCGACGATCGCCTCGAGGGGGCGCTGCGCGCCGAGATGGCTTACTACCGCGACCACGCGCACGAGGGCCGCGACGAAGCCTCGCTCGCGGAGCTGCGCGAGCGCTGCGCCGCGCTCGTCTCCGAAGGGCTCGGCGTCCAGGTCACTGCCGACGAGCTGGTCGCGGCTATCCGTTTCGACGCCTATCCGGATGCCATCCCCGCGCTACGGGAGCTGCGCGAGCGCGGGCTGCGCCTGGTCGCGGTCTCGAACTGGGACTGCTCGCTTCCCCAGGTGCTGGGGCGCTGCGGGCTCGGCGAGCTGCTGGACGGCACGGTGAGCTCGGCCGTGGCGGGGGCGCGGAAGCCGGACCCCGCGATCTTCGTGCAGGCCCTCGAGCTGGCCGAATGCGGCCCCGACGAGGCGCTTCACGTGGGGGACACGGCCGAGGAGGACGTCGAGGGAGCCCGGGCGGCGGGGATCCGCTCCCTGCTCATCGACCGGGACGGGAACGGGGGCGAGATCTCTTCCTTGATGGAGATCAGCGAGCATCTCTCGGATGACTGAGCCCAACTACGCGGGCTTCTGGCGGCGCGTGCTCGCCTCGCTGCTCGATAACACGGTCTGGATCCTGTTCCTCTTCTGGATCTACGTCTGGATCGTGGAGGGAGCATTCGCCGTGGGCGACACCGCCGGCATCGTGGCGATCCTGGCCTTCTTCTCGCTCTGGTTCAACTACTTCGCCATCTGCGAGTGGCGCTGGGGCCAGACGATCGGCAAGAACGCGACGGGGATCGAAGTGCGCTCGATCGACCGAGCGCCGCGGCTGACCTACGGGCAGGCAAGCATCCGCAACCTTCTGCGCCTCGTCGACTTCTTCGTGATCGGCGAAGTCATGATCGCCACGAGCAAGAGGAAGCAGCGCCTCGGAGACCTCGCGGCGAAGACGGTGGTTCTCCGTCGCGTCCCTCACCCCGTGCAGGAGCAGCCGGCCTGATGGAGGCCGGCGTGCAACCCGTGCCCTGGACGCCGAGGACGACCTTCTGGTGGCTGCTCGGCGGCCTGCTCCTCGCGATCATTGTGCCGCCGCTGCTGGTGGCGCCGTTCGATCCGGATCTCGACTCGGACGGTGCCCTGCTCGCTGCCCAGGCGATGTTCGACGGCCTGCTGTTGTTCGTCGCGCTCGGCGTCGCCTCGGATTGGAAGTTCAGGCCGCTCGCCGGGCCGCTGCGCCTGCTGGGACTGCGGCCGTTTCGCCCCTCGGCGATCTGGATCATGCTCGGGACGCTGGTCGCCTACTACATCGCGGCCGGGCTGTTCGCGAGCCTGGTGCTGAAGCCCGACCAGGAGGACATCGGCGGCGAGCTGGGTGTCGGGAACCCGAGCATCGTGATCGCAGTCGCCGCCGTGCTGATGATCGTCCTGCTGGCGCCGGTGGCCGAGGAGCTGTTCTTCCGGGGCTTCCTGTTCGCCGGCCTGCGCACGCGCTGGTCACTGTGGCCGGCCGCGATCACCTCCGGCCTAATCTTCGGATTGGTACATGCGCCGACCGGAATCACGACCGTCGTTCCACTCGCGACGCTCGGCTTCGCGCTCTGCTGGCTCTACGACCGGACCGGATCGCTATGGCCGTGCGTGATCGCGCACATGATCAACAACGGCCTCGCACTGGCGGTGGTGAGCTGAGCGACCCCCCGGCCGTGAGCGCGCGAGGGCTGACCAAGAGCTACGGCGAGCGGGTCGCTGTGGCGGGCATCGACTTCGCGGTCGAACCGGGGATCTGCTTCGGCTTCCTGGGGCCGAACGGGGCCGGCAAGACGACGACGATGAAGATGATCTACGGCCTGGCGACCGTCGACGGCGGGGAGCTCACCGTGCTCGGCATGGACGCGCGCCGGGAGCGGCGGGAGATCAAGAGCCGGCTCGGCGTGGTGCCGCAGGAGACCAACCTCGACGGCGATCTCACCGTGCGGGAGAACCTGCTGCAGCAGGCCCGCTATTTCGGGATCGATCCGGTGAAGGCGGCCGAGCGGGCAGCCGAGCTGCTCGAGTTCTCGCTGCTCTCGGACCGCGGCGACGAGCGCATCCACGGGCTTTCCGGCGGGATGAAGCGGCGCCTCTTGATCTCGCGGGCGCTGATGGGGGACCCGGAGGTGGTCGTCCTCGACGAGCCCACCACAGGGCTCGACCCGCAGGCACGCCACGCCGTCTGGGGTGCGCTCGACCGGCTGCGCCGGCGCGGCGTCACCCTGCTGATCACGACTCACTACATGGAGGAGGCCGAGCGGCTCTGCGACCGGCTGGTGATCATGGACGAGGGCCGGATCGTCGCCGAAGGCAGGCCCGCCGACCTGGTGCGCAGCCATGTCGGTCGCGAGGTGCTGGAGCTGAAGCTCGACGACGGCTGCGATGCCGAGCGGCTGGTCGGTTCGCTCGACGGCCGCATCCAGGGCCACGACCTCTCCGAGCGCACCCTGATGCTCTACGCCGACAACGCCGAGGACGTGCTCGAGGAGCTCGATCACGACGTCTTCCCGACCGAGTCCGCGCTCGTCCGCCGCGCCACGCTCGAGGACGTGTTCCTGAGGCTCACGGGCCGGAGCCTGAGGGAGTAGCCGTGGCGATGCTCGAGGAACCTGGCTACGCGGGGATCGGTCCCCGGCTCCCGCTGCGGGAGATGGTGCCGGTGCCGCGGCTCGCCGGGGCGGTCTGGCTTCGCAACGCGCGGGTCTTCTCGAAGCTCTGGCGCGGGGCTCTGTTGCCGACCTTTCTCGATCCCTTCCTCTACCTCCTGGCGCTGGGCTTCGGTCTCGGCACCTACGTCGCCCACATCAACGGCATTCCCTACAAGGACTTCATCGCCCCCGGCCTGATCGCCTCGGCGGCGATGTGGTCTTCCGCCTTCGAGACGACCTACAACGTCTACTTCCGCATGAACGAGCTCCGGCTCTACGACAACGTGCTCTCGACGCCGGTCGAGGTTCAGGACGTGGTGGCGGGTGACCTGGCGTGGAGCGCCACCCGCGCGACGATCTACGGGATCGTCGTTCTGGGGGTGATCGCGATCTTCGGCCTCGTCTCCTCCTGGTGGGCGCTGCTCATTCCGCCGTTCGTGGTGATCGGCTCGATCTGCTTCTCGGTGATCGGCTACACGTTCACCACGCTGATCCCGAAGATCGACCTCTATTCATATTTCTTCACGCTCGGGATCACGCCGATGTTCCTGTTCTCCGGGCTCTTCTTTCCCTTCAGCAAGCTGCCGGACTGGGTCCACGTGGTCGCCTGGTTCATGCCGCTCTACCACCTGGTCGAGATCACTCGCGGCCTGGCGACCGGCCCGGTGTTCTGGTCGGTCGTCGGCAACACCGCCTGGCTTGCCGTGCTCAGCGCCCTGCTCTTCACGATCCCGGTGCGTGCGCTGCGCAAGAAGCTCGTGGCCTAGCCGCCCGAGGAGAACATGGCGCCGACGTATCGGGCACAATGCCGCGACGTGAATCGGCGGGGTGGACTTCTCATCGCACTGGTCGCTGCGGCGGCCGCGTTGGCGATCCCGATCGCCTCGGCGAGCGCTGCGGCCGGGGCGCCCACCTTGGCGCTGAACGGCCCGAAGAACCCGGGTCTGCTCGACAAGGTGACCGCCGCCGGCAAGGTGCCCGGCGCGGCAGCCGGCACGCCGGTGACGGTGACGGTCGAGGCGAGCGGCCGGACCGTCGACAAGCAGCAGGTGACGACCAACGCGACGGGGGGCTTCTCCCTCCCGTTCGCGGTCGACTCCTGCTGCAACTACGCCGTGACGGCGACCAGCGGCGGGCAGAGCTCCGCTGCGCGGCGCTTCACCGTACGGGTGCCCAAGCACCTGCGAAAGGGGGCGATCACCCGCCTCTACAACGACTCGCTGGTCCGGCAGGGCTACTACATCGGCCGGAACGCGAGCAGCCGCTTCACCCTCGGCTCCCGCCTCGCCACTGCCGCCTTCCGGAAGGTCAACGGGATGGCCCGCAACATGCAGTACAAGCCGGTCATCTTCCGGAAGCTGCTCATGGGCCGCGGGGCGTTCCAGCCGCGTTACCACAGCGGCCGTCACGTCGAGGTCGACATCTCACGGCAGGTGATGGCGCTGATCAACGGCGACGACGTGGTCGCGACCTTCCACGTCTCCACCGGCAAGCCGTCCACCCCGACGGTGCGCGGGACGTACCACTTCTACCGCAAGGATCCGGGGACGAATTCGCACGGGATGTACATGTCCGTGTACTTCATCCGCGGCTACGCGACGCACGGCTACCCCTCCGTTCCGATGCACGAGGCCGCGAGCCACGGCTGCATCCGCAACCCCGAGATCTTCTCGCTCTACATCTACAACTGGATCCATCTCGGGGACGCAATCCACGTCTACGTCTAGACGCCCGTAGCGCCAAGCCTGTCGCGAGATCGTGCTAGCGGCGTTGTTCGGCGACAAAGGACTGGATCAGCCCGGCCGCCCGACTGGGCGGGTCCGGCCTAGGATGCGCCTCCATGCCGGTCGACGCCGAGGGCGCCCGCCAGACCCTGCTCGCCGAGCTGCGGGAGCACGCCCTCGTGATCGGCGAGGTGACCCTCTCGAGCGGGCGAAAGGCCCAGTACTACGTCGATGCCAAGCGCGCGCTCCTGCGGCCGGAGGCCTATCGCGCGGCGGGTGAGCTGATCGCGGCCGAGGCGGCCGAGCGCGGCGCGACCGCGGTCGGCGGCATGACGATGGGCGCTGACCCACTGGCCTGTGGGGCGATCGGCTCCGATGACGGCGACGGACTGGTCGCCTTCTTCGTCCGCAAGGAGCGGAAGGAGCACGGCCTGCAACGCTGGATCGAGGGCCCCGTGCTGGCCTCGGGCACGCGTTGCCTGGTGGTCGAGGACGTGGTGACGACCGGGGGATCCACGGTGCGCGCGATCGAGCGGATCAAGGAGGAGGGGTTCGAGGTCGCGGGAGTGACGGCCGTTGTCGACCGGCTGGCCGGCGGGGCGGAGGCAATCGAGGAGGCGGCGGGCGCTCCGTACCGCCCGCTGCTCACGATCGACGACCTCTATCCGGACCGGCCCGATCGCTAGACCAGCCGTGGAGATGAGTCGCCGGGAGGTCATTCTGGCCGCGGTCGGAGCCTCGCTGCTCGCGATCGCGATGACCTGGCCCTTGCTGATCCACCTGGGGACGGTCGTCCCGCGGGACATCGGCGACCCGCTCGCGGAGGCCTGGCAGCCCGCCTGGGGAGGCCACGCGCTGCTGCACCAGCCGCTCCACTTCTTCGACGCCAACCGATTCTGGCCGCTCAAGGACACGCTCGCCTTCGGCGACGCGCTGATCGGCTACGCGCCGACGGGGATCATCGGGACGGGCCCGCACGCGGCGATGGTCCGCTACGACCTGCTCTTCCTGTTCGCGTACGCGCTGGCCTTCTTCGGCGCCTATCTGTTGGCGCGTGAGCTCGGCCTGAGTCCAGCCGGTGCGGTGATCGCGGGAGCGGCCTTCGCCTTCGCGCCCTACAGGCTGGAGCAGGACGGCCACCTTCAGGTGATCTCGAGCGGTGGGATCCCGCTAACCATCGCGTTCGCCGTGCGCGGGATCCGGCTGCGCCGGCCATGGTGGCTCTTCTGGGCGTGGGTGGTGGCGGCCTGGCAGGTGTCGATCGGCTGGGTGCTCGGCCTGCCGCTCGCCTACGGGCTCGCCGGTGCTGTGGCGATCGGGGTGGTGGCGTGGCTGGTCCGCGGGAGGCCGCCGCTGCCGCGGGGGATGATCATCGCCGGGGCGGCGGGTGCCGTCGTCTTCATCGCCGTCTCCTACTGGATCGCGCATCCATACCTCTACATCGCCGACAACTTCCCGGCCGCAAAGCGCAGCCCGGACGAGGTCGCAGCGTTCTCCGGGCCGGTCAAGGTCTTCCTCACCGCGCCCGAGGAGAACTTCATCTGGGGCGGCGCGACTGCCGGAATTCGCGACCACCTCACGACGTGGCAGGAGAAGACGCTCTTCCCGGGCGCGCTGATCCTGATCCTGGCGGTCGCCGGCCTCGCCTCCAGCAGCTTCAGCAAGCGATGGCGCATCGGGCTTGGGATCGCGACCGTGGCGATCATGGTTCTCGAGCTCGGCTTCCGCGAGGAGGGCGGGCTCCTCTGGCCCTACCGCGTCCTCTACGACGTGCTCCCAGGCTGGGACGCGATCCGGACGCCGGGGCGGCTGGCGACCTTCTCGTCACTGCCCCTGGCGCTACTCGCGGCGGCCGGCGGGGAGGCTGCGATGCGCTGGGTACGGCGAAGACGCCTGCCCACCTGGTCTGGGGTGGCCGTGGCCGTGATTCTCGCGCTGGCGATCGTCACCGAGGGACGCAGCCTGCCGTTCGATCCCTTCGACAACCAGGCGATGCCGGACGTCCCGCCGGCGCAGGCCTCCACCGACGAGATTCCGACTCCCCAGCTGCACCTGCCGGCGCTCACGGCGAAGCAGAACCGCGCCTTCCAGCTGGCCTCCACCGACGGCTTTCCCGACATGGTCAACGGCCGCGCCAGTACCAACCCAGCCGTGGTGCTCGATCTCGTCAAGCACATGACCAACTTCCCCGACCCTGCGACCGTCCGCGAGCTGCAGGAGTACGGCGTGCGCACCGTGATCCTCCACCTCGGTCTGACCGAGGGCACCCCGCAGGCGGGAGCGGCCCGCAAGTCGATCAAGGGCCTCCCGCTCAGTGCCTGCCGAATGGAGGGACTGGTCGTCTACGTGGTCGGCTCGTCGAACGCGAGCCCGGGCGCAGCGAGCGATGGCTCGGGGGCCGCTGCCTGCGACTTCGGCTGAGTGCGGCCCTCGCGAACCCTCAGGGCGGTGAGCGTCAGCACCGAGAGCAGGGCGCCCGCCGCCACCAGCCAGAGCGCGGAAATGTTGCCGCGGTCGAGGAAGCTGATCTCGTACTTCGCCAGTGACGGCGCGATCGCGGCGACGCAGGCCCAGCCGATCACGGCGGGGACCGCCAGCCGATAGTCGGCGAACCGGGTGGCCGGGGTCGCCCTGACGGCCAGGGCGATCGCGATCGCGATCGCGGCCAAGAACGGTGCGATCGCGAGCCAGGCGTTGGTCACCCCGAAGCCGGTGAGCACGGTGTGCTCCAGCCTGCCCTGAACGAGCCAGTCGGCCCAGGTGCCGATCCCCTGCTTGCCGATCAGCGGATAGGTGAGGGTGCCGACCAGCATGAAGAGGGCCGAGGGGATCGCCAGGCCAAGAGTGAGCGCCGGCAGCCGGCGGTAAGCGTAGGCGAGCCCGATTGCGAGGAAGGGCAGCGCCGGGATCAAGAAGCGCGGCCCCGGTGTGCCGCCGCCGTAGGGCAGCCAGTAGCCCGAGTTGTAGATGAAGTAGACGGCGGCGACAGCGAGGATCGTGTTGGCCTCGGCGCGGTGGCGGCGGCGCATCAGGAAGACACCGACCACGGCCATGACGACGATCGGGGTCAGCACGATCAGGCCGCGTCCCGCGAACAGCAGGTCGGTGGCGCTGTCGAACCGGGGGACGGTGATGCCGAAGAACCCGTCGCTGTTGAGGCCGAGCACGTCGTGGCCGCTCCTCCCGGGGAAGGTCACCGCGTCGCTGTAGGCGAGCTTCAGCGGGTTGCCGAACGCCCAGGCATTGAAGGCGAGCATCGGTGCCGCGCCCAGCAGCGCACCTCCGGCGTAGGCGGCGGCGCGGCGCAGGCGGTCGGAGCGCCTCGCCAGGGCGTAGAAGATCAGCACGAGCCCCACCAGGCCGGTCTGGAACTCGAAGGTGACCGCCAGGCCGGCCAGCAGGCCGGCGGCGAACACCGTCGAGCGGCGCATCGGCCCGTCCCTCTCATTCATCAGGACGCAGAAGGCGGCAAAGGCGAGGGCCGCCGAGATCACGTGCGAGAAGAACTCAGCGGAGAAGGTCATCACGACGGTCGCCAGCCCGAGCGTGATCGCAGCCGCGGTCCCGTAGCCGGGGACGAACCGATCCGCGGCCCAGCGCACCCCGAGCAGGAGCAGCACGCCCGGGATCACCGCCGCGATCAGGGTGAGTGCCCAGACGATCGGCGTCTCCCCCTCGACGCGGGCCTGCACCCGCAGTCCGCGCTGGACGTCGTAACCCGTGTTCTCGAGCGGCACGACACTGTCGGGATGCCACTTGGGGTGGGCGGTCTGTCGCTCGTTGTCGACCGCGGCACGGGCCAGCTTCTCTCCGCCCAGCGCCTTGATCGCCATGTAGGGCAGCGTGGTCAGCGCCGCCGTCCCCGGGCCCTTCACCGAGTAGAAGTGCCTGTCCACCCAGGCCTTGTCGTTGGTCTCCCAGTGCCAGGGATCGATCTGCGCCTGGCCGTCCGCGAATGCTCGCACCTGCCCGAAGTGGCCGAGCTGGGCCCAGCCGAGCTGATGGATGACGATGGCCCAGGCGAACCCGAGCGTGACGATTGCGACCACGCCCGGCCTTGATCTGAGCGCTCGTAACGTCTCGCGCAAGCGCCTCATGAGGGTGGGCGATTTTAGGGGTAGATCCGGTGGGCCTTCGGCTTTTCGTCAGCTCCGCTCGCGCACACGGCAGAGCACCATCGTCCACGGCGTCGGGCTGCGGACCTCGACCACCTCGAGGCGCTCCCCCAGAAACCGCTCGAAGCCGCCCTTCGACCAGTGGCTGAGGTGCCCCGGCGTGTTGCCGAGCTGGCCGACGTAGGAAAGCCGCGCCAGGTTGAGGGCGCGCCAGAGGGGCTCCCGGGGAACGCTCGCGATCAGCCAGGGCCGGGCAAGCCCCGCGAGCACTTCGAGGCCACGGTGTGGGTCCTCGAGGTGTTCGAGCACCTCGCAGCAGACCACCAGCTCGGCCGCATGCCGGTCGGGGGCGAGCTTCTCGACCGGGGTCGCCTCGAAGCCGATTTCGACGCCCGCGGCCGCCGCCCGCCGCCGCGCTTCCTCCAGAACCTGAGGGACGGCGTCCGTGCCGCGCACCCGGAACCCGCGCTCCGCGAGCCTGATCGAGATCTCGCCCTCGCCGCAACCCACCTCGTGCACCTCGCGGGCACCGGTGCGCTCGACCAGCTCCTCGAGGTTCGCCATGAATCCGGCGACCAGCCGGCGCTCGATCGGGTTGGAGGTCCCGTATTTGTCGTAGACGTTCCCGCCTGATGCGAGGGTGTCATGCGAGGGCGCGCCGACAGGCGCGACCCGTTTAGGGCCGGGGCGAGGAACAACCCGTTTCGACGGGGTGGCGCTCACCGCGCGACGGGAGTCTCGATCGTCTCCACCATCAGCGGGCGCTCCGCCGCGAGCCTCTCGTAGTGCGCGGGCGCAACGCCCGCCTCGAGCTCGAGCCGCCTGACCCGCTCGTAGACGCGCTGGGCGATCGCCCGCTGGCCCGCGAGCGCGTCCCCGATGATGCCGAGCGCGAACATCTGCACGGCGGCCAGCATCAGCACGGCGCCCAGGATCAGCGACTGGATGTGGCCGCTCCGATCGCCGTTCAGGATCCAGTCGAGCAGGAAGGGTGACCAGGCCGCCACCGCCAGCACCCCGAAGACGAGGGCGAGGATCATGAAGACACGCAGCGGCTCGTACAGGGTGTAGGCGCGGAAGATCGCGAAGGCGTTGCGCCGGACGTAGGCCGAGGTCGAGCCGACCAGGCGCGACTCGCGGTCGGTCGGGTTGGTCGAGATCGGGACGTCCTCGAGGGCGACCGACATCTTCCCCGCCTGGATCAGGCTCTCGAGGGTGTACGTGTAGCGAGAGACGACGATCAGCTGGAGCGCCGCCTCGCGGTTGTAGGCCCGGAATCCGGAGGTCGTGTCGAGGACGTTCGTCCCCGACGCGCGCCGGACCACCCAGCTGCCGAGGCGCTGGAGCAGCTTCTTGCTCGGGGAGAAGTGATCGATGCTCTGCACCTGCCGGTCCCCGACGACCATGTCGGCACGGCCCGCCTGAATCGGCTCGACCAGCCTCGGGATGTCCTGCGAGCGGTACTGGTTGTCGGCGTCGGTGTTGACGATCACGTCGGCGCCGAGCTTGAGCGCCGCGTCGAGACCGGCCTGGAAGGCGGTCGCCAGGCCTTTGTTCATGGTCAGCCTGACCAGGTGGTCGACGCCGTGCCGCCGCGCGACCTCCACGGTGTCGTCGGTGGAGCCATCGTCCACCACCAGCCATTCGACCCGGTCGAATCCGGGCACCTCACGCGGCAGCTCGGAGAGCAGCTCCGGAAGCAATTCCTCCTCGTTCAGGCAGGGGATTTGGATGACCAGCTTCATCCGGCTGATCGTAGGGTTTGTTCGGCAATGACGCGGTTGGTAGCCATCGTCACGCTCGCTCTCTGCGCGGGCGCCATTTGGTCGCCCGCTTCCGCCTCGGGACTCGGCCTGAGCGTCTCGGGCAACCACCTGGTGGACGACTCGGGCCAGCCGATCAGGCTGCTCGGCATGAGCCGAAGCGGCTCCGAATATGCCTGCCGGTTCGGGGTCGGCTTCCGTGATCACCTCCTCGAGCTGAGGCGCCATGCTCGCCGTTGAGCGCCTCGGGCAGGGGCCGCCGATCCTCTTCGTCCACGGCGACATCGTCGGGCCGGCTCTGACCTGGCGGAAGCAGCGCGAGCTCGCCGAGCGCTGGACCCTGGTCATCCCGAGCCGCCCCGGCTTCGGCGAGAGCCCGGAGCTGGAGCGAAACGACTTTGAGGTCGAGGCGCCGATGTTCGCCGAGCTGCTCGGCGACGGCGCCCACCTGGTCGGCCATTCCTACGGGGCCGTGATCGCGCTGCTCGCCGCGGCCCAGCGGCCCGAGGCGGTGTGCTCGCTGACCGTCTCGGAGCCGGGCTGCCTGCGGGTCGCCGAGGGCACGCCGGTGGTCGATGAGATGATCGCCAACGGAGAGCTGCTCTTCGAGAACGCCTCCTCGATCCCATCGGAGGAGTTCCTCCGGCTCTTCCGGGGCGGAGCCGGCTCGGCGTACGGCACGCCCGAACAGCTGCCCGAGCAGCTCATGCACGGCGTCGAACTGCTCAAGCGCGAGCGGCCGTCATGGGAGGCGGAGATCCCGCTGGAGCGGCTCGCGGACGCCGGCTTCCCGGTCCAGGTGCTCTCCGGTGGCCATTCCCCGGCCTTCGAGGCGGTCTGCGACGCCCTCGCGGAGGGGCTCTCGGCCGAGCGCGCGGTGATCACGGGGCGCGGGCACACCGTCCCCTCCACCGGGGCACCGTATAACCAGCGCCTCGAGGCGTTCCTCATTGCCGCCGGGGGGCGCTGAGGCCTCCCTTCTCATTCACAAAATCGATACGAAGCGAGGACATCTCATTAACCGGCGCGCGCCGGGCGCCTCCTAGATTCGCCGCCTCACACCGCCCTGTGTTGCAGCGATGGGCGACCTCTTTGAAAGGAGAACCAAGTGATCAGAAGGAAGCAGGCAATCGCGCTGGCCGTAGCGGGCGCCCTCGCGGCCGGTGTCGTGTTCGCCGCCGCCGGATCGGCGGCCTCCGGCGCCCCGAGGCTGACCAACGTCCCGACCGCCAATACGAAGTCGGACGGATTCGCGCCGGCGAGCAAGCTCTCGCCCGAGCTCAAGCAGATCGTCGTTGCGCAGGGCGCTACGCGGCTCGAGAACACGTCGGCGATCACCTCCTACTACGGGTACGACAACGACACCGTCAACTCGGCGGGAGAGCCCGTGATGGTCCCGACCACCACGAACCCGATTGAGGCGCACAAGACCGAGCCGGACAAGAACACGTACCTGACCTTCAAGAATGGCCTTTCCGGAGCGGATTCGGGCTACGACTACGGGACGCACTTCCTCTTCCAGGGCCATGAGGGCGGCGCGAACGGCGCCGGCTACATCACCCGCATCAACCTGGACGCGGACGCGGCGCACCGCGTCACCCTGTTGGCCACGCAGGACGCGAACGGCAACCAGATCACCACGATCGACGGCTCGACCTGGGATCCGTGGGCGCATCGCCTGCTGCTCACCACCGAGAACACGGCCGCCCCGACCTACGCCGCGACCCCGGGCTATCCGGCCACGGTGACCGACGTCTCCGGCGCGCTCGGGCGCGGCGGCTACGAGGGTATCCAGGACGACAGCAAGGGCAACCTCTGGATCGTCGAGGACATTGGCGGGTCGAACAAGCCCCCCGCCGGCTCGGCGACCTGCAGCAACTCGGGCACGCCTCCGCCGCAATGCACTGTGGCGCGGCGGCCCAACAGCTTCCTCTTCCGCTACGTGCCGGCGCACAAGGGCGACCTGGCGAACGGGAAGCTGCAGGTGCTCCAGGTGCTGAACTCCTCGCACCAGCCGATCACGTTCGACAGCGAGGCGGCGCTCAACAACCCCGATCAGGTTGCGCTGCACACCTACGGCAACACGTTCCAGACCAAGTGGGTGACGATTCACGACACCGCCGTCGATGGGTCGGCGCCGTTCAACGCGAACACGCTGGCGAAGACCCCGCTGGCGACCCATTCGGGCGCAGTGGGCACGCCGTTCAAGCGACCGGAGAACGGCAACTTCCGGCCGGGCTCCGATTTCAAGCAGTTCTTTTTCGACGAGACCGGAGACACGAACGCGAATAGCTCTGAGAACGACACGGCCGGCGGCTCGGGCTCGGTGATGAAGCTGAGCCAGAGCGATCCGGGTGCCGACACGGGCACGCTCTCGCTGTTCTACAAGGCGGATGGGGCTCACGCGGCCTTCGACAACTCGACGTTCCTGTCGAAGCACGTGATCACCTTCGTCCAGGACGCGGGCGACGGGCTGCACACGCAGCTCAACGCGCTCGACTCCGGCTACACGCTCGACGTCACGCGCGACTACTCGGACCCGGCGAACCACCCGGTTCGCTGGCTGGCCGAGGGCCGGGACCCGTCGGCGACGCTCGACGGCAGCGCGACCCCAACCGGGTTCGGCAAGAACGACGGCGACAATGAGATCACCGGCGTCTACGTCTCAGACGGCGATACGGGCCCGGGCGGCGTGCTCGGAGCAGACATCCCCGATCTGAGCGATGGGAAGTGGCGCTGGTTCTACACCCAGCAGCACGGTGACAACGTGACCTATGAGGTCCTTCTCCGTCACCAGAAGTAGCGCGCAAGCGCAGGCACGAGCGGCCTCTCCCCGCAGCGTGTCTGAGTAGCGACGGGCCCGGGGCGCACAGCGCCCGGGCTCGTCGTTCGCGATTGATCCCAGCCCGGCCTATCTGCGTACTTCCCAACGATGGAGATGAGTCGTTCGTCCCGCCCCGCTGATCCGCGAGGAGCGGTTGCCCTGGTTCGGTCCTACCGGGCGTTGCGCGAGGCGGTGGGACCTAGGTCGTCTTGACCACGAGGACCGAGCAGCCGGCCTTGTGGGTCACGGAGTTGGGGACGCTGCCCAGCACCCTCCGATGCATGCCCTTGCTGCCGATCACCAGGATGTCGGCGTCGCACTCCCCCGCGAGGCGGACCAACACCTCGGCCGCGTCGCCCTCCTCGACGGCGGTGCTGCACGGGATGCCCTGCTGGTTCATCTCTTCCTCGGTCCGGGAGAGAAGCCCCCTCAGCTGCGCCGCGGGGCTGTAGGACCACTGAACCTCGTCCGCGTCGGGCGGGGGCGGGTCGTCCTTGAAGGCGCTCAGCAGAACCAGCTTGGCATCGAAGCGGCGGGCGAACTCCGCCGCCTGCTGGACCGCCTCTCTCGCCGTCTCTGAGCCATCCGTGCCCACGGCGACGGTTGAGATCACGCGGTAGTCCTATCACCCTCGCGTCTAGGTGGGCAAATCGCCCGATCGCCAGGCTTCCCTGCCGCCTAGGAAGCTCGCGCCGATCAGCGGCACCCCGGGGCGATAGACGAAGTCGATGTAGGAGGGTGCGTCGAGGACGATCGCGTCGGCGCGAGCGCCGGGCGCGAGCAGGCCGATGTCCTCCCGGCGCAACGCCCCGGCACCCCCGGTGGTCGCCGCCTGCAGCGCCTCCTCGATGGTCATCCCCATCTCGCGGACCGCGAGCGCGATGCAGAAGCCCATCGAGGTGGTGTTGCTCGAACCGGGGTTGGTGTTGGTGGCGATCGCGACTCGCGCGCCCGCATCGATCATCCGGCGCGCGTCGGGATACGGCTGCCGCGTGGAGAAGTCGGTGGCGGGGAGGAAGGTGGCGACCGTATCGCCGGCGCTCAGGGCTTCGATGTCGGCGTCGTCGAAGTAGCTGCAGTGGTCGACCGACGCGGCTTCCATTTCGGCGGCGAGACGGATCCCCGGGCCTGGACCGAGTTGGTTGCCGTGTACCCGCAGCCCCAGCCCCGCGGAGCGGCCGGCGTCGAGCACCGCCCGTGACTGGTCAGCGTCGAAGGCGCCTCGCTCGCAGAAGACGTCGATCCAGCGCGACGCCGGTGCGCAGGCCTCCAGCATCTCCCCGCAGACAAGCTCGACGTAGTCGTCGGCCCGGCCCTCGTATTCCTCCGGTACCGCGTGCGCGCCGAGGAAGGTGACGTCCTCGGTCAGCCCGGCGGCGATCTCGCAGAGTCGTCGCTCGTCGGGGACATCGAGCCCGTAGCCGGACTTGATCTCGAGATGGGTGATCCCGGCGCGCAGCGCCTCGGCCCGGCGGCCCGCCGCCAGCGCGCGCAGCTGATCGTCGGTGGCGGCTCGGGTTGCCTCGGTCGTGACCCGGATGCCGCTCGCCTCGTAGGGCCTCCCGGCCATCCGCGCCGCGAACTCCTCGGCCCGGTCCCCGGCGAAGACGAGATGGGTGTGGCTGTCGACGAAGCCCGGGATCACGCAGCGGCCGGCGGCGTCGAAGGTCTTGTCGGCTGACGCGCCCCGCCTTTCCACCGCGGCCACGCGATCTCCGTCGAACACCAGGCTCGCGTCGCGGACGATCCCCAGCGGCTCCTCACCCAGCGAGGGATCGTTGGTCACCAGCCGGCCGATGTTGTCGATCGCCAGCGAGCTCATGCCGTCAGCCCCAAGATCGATTCTGAGAGCTCGGCGGCCACGTCGATGTCGAGGTGGACGCCGTCTCGCACCACGAACCGCCCGCCGACGATCACGTCGCGCACGTCGGCGGCTCCCGCCCCGAAGACCAGTGACTCGAGGCCGTGCTCCGCGGAGGTCCCCGCGAGGCGCACACCGTCGAGGCCGACCGTGACGAGGTCAGCGAGCGCCTGGGGCGCAATCCTTCCCGCCTCGGGCCAGCCGATGGCGGTGCATCCCTCGGTGGTCGCGGCACGAAGCAGCTCGGGTGCGGAGTGGCCCCCACGCACGCCGCTCTCCAGGCGCTCGTCGAGCTCGACCGCCCTCGCCTCCTCGAACATGTCGATCGCCGCATGGGAGTCGGTGCCGAGGCAGAGGCCGACCTGGGCCTCGGCCAGGCGGCGCGCGGGCCCGACGCCGTCCGCGAGGTCCCGCTCGGTCGTCGGGCACAGGCAGACGCGGCATCCGTTCCTCCCGAGCAGGCCGAAGTCGTCATCGGCCGGATGCGTCGCGTGAACCGCGGTGAAGCGCTCCGTCAGCGCACCCGCTTCCCCGAGCAGTCCGGTCGGGCTGGTTCCGAAGGCGGCTTGGCAGTCCTCGTTCTCGGCCGGCTGCTCGGAGACGTGCGCATGGAGCGGCCAGGAGCGCTCGGAGGCGAACGCGGCGACGGCCGCGGCGCTTTCGGGGTCGACGGCGCGGACGCTGTGGATCGCCGTCCCCAGCCGCGCCCCGTCGCCCGGCTCGAGTCCATCGAGCCGCTCGGCCCAGGCCTCGGCGCTGCCGTCGGAGAAGCGGAGCTGGACACCCTCGGGCTCTCGATCGATCCCCCCGTGGAGGTAGCACGTGTCGAGCAGGGTGATGCGAATCCCGGCCTCGCGGGCGGCGGCGATCACGGCCCTCCCGAGCGCGTTCGGGTCCTCGTAGCGGGTCCCGTCGGGCGCGTGATGGAGGTAGTGGAACTCGCCCACCGCCGTGATCCCGGCCAACGCCATCTCCCCGAAGGTCGCTCGAGCCAAGGCGCGGTAGAGGTCGGGATCGATCACCCCGGCGATCTCGTACATCCGCTGCCGCCAGGTCCAGAAGTCCCCGCGCTCGGTCTGGGCCCGCCCGCGCAGGGCCCGCTGGAAGGCGTGCGAGTGCGCGTTGGCCATTCCCGGGATCGTCAGGCCAGGGAGTGAGGTCGCCTCCGGGGGCGAGGCCGCCACCCCCGTGGCGACCGAGGCGATCCGCTCGCCCTCCAGTTCGATCAGGATGCCCGCCTCGGCCCGCTCGCCGCCGAGCCAGGCGAGCTCGCACCAGATCACGCTCGCCTCGGCGCTCACGATTCCGGCTGGCCGCCGAGCCCCGAGACGCGGCGCACGAACTCGTTTCGCTGATGGCGGTCGAACTGCTCCCAGGTGGCGAAGGTGCGCGGGTCGGCGCGGTCGACGAAGAGGACGCCGTCGAGGTGATCCACCTCGTGCTGGAAGGTGCCGGCGGTCAGCCCACGCTTGACCTCCTCGTGCTCCTCGCCCTCCCGATCCAGATACCGGACCCGCACGGCGAGGCGGCGCGGCAGGTAGCCCCGCAGGTCGGGCACCGAGAGGCAGCCCTCGTTGATCTCGATCGTCTGCTCGCCGACCGGCTCGATGGTGGGGTTGACCAGCACCGTGAGCGGCTCGGGCGGCTTGTACGGGTAACGGGGGTTGCCCTCCTCGACCTCCACGATCGCCACCCGCACGCCCTCTCCGACCTGGTTGGCCGCGATCCCGGCACCATGGGTCGCCCGCTTGGTTTCGATCAGGTCGTCGATCAGCCCCTGGATCTCGGGGAAGGCGATCTCCTCGGGACTGAGCTCCCTGGCGCGCTCGCGCAGCACGGGATCGCCGATCTCGACGACCTCGCGAACGCTCACTCGCCGTCCCGCATCGGGATTCGCACGCCACGCTGCCCCGCGACCTCGATCGCCCGCTCGTATCCGGCATCCGCGTGGCGCATCACCCCAGTTCCGGGGTCGGTGGTCAGCACCCGCTCGAGCTTCTGCGCTGCGAGGTCGGTCCCGTCGGCGACGCAGACCATCCCCGCGTGGAGCGAGCGGCCGATCCCGACCCCGCCACCGTCGTGGATGCTCACCCAGGAAGCGCCGGCGGCCGTGTTGACCATCGCGTTGAGCAGTGGCCAGTCCGCGATCGGGTCGGAGCCGTCGACCATCGACTCCGTCTCGCGGTAGGGGGAGGCGACCGAGCCCGAGTCGAGGTGATCGCGGCCGATCACGATCGGGGCCGAGACCTCACCCGAGCGCACCAGCTCGTTGAAGCGCAGGCCGAGGCGCGCCCGCTCGCCGTATCCGGCCCAGCAGATCCGGGCGGGCAGGCCCTGGTAGGCGATCCTCTCCCGGGCAAGGGTGATCCAGCGGCGCAGCGCCTCGTCGTCGGGGATCTCCTCGAGAACCGCCCGGTCGGTCGCGGCGATGTCCGCCGGATCTCCGGAGAGGGCCACCCAGCGGAAGGGGCCCTTGCCGTCGCAGAACAGGGGGCGGATGTAGGCGGGGACGAAGCCCGGGTACGCGAAGGCTCGCTCGAAGCCGCCCAGCTCCGCCTCAGCGCGCAGGCTGTTGCCGTAGTCGAAGACCTCGGCCCCCGCGTCGAGGAAGGCGACCATCGCGGCGCAGTGGGCAGCGATCGCGGCACGGGAGCGTTTGACGTACTCGTCCGGGTTCTCCTCCCTCAGCCGCAGCGCCTCCTCCAGCGACATCAGGTTGGGGACGTAACCGTTGAGCGGATCGTGGGCGCTGGTCTGGTCGGTGACGATGTCGGCCTCGAGGCCCATCTTCTGGAGCTCTGGCAGGACGTCGGCCGCGTTGGCGACCAGCCCAACGCTGAGCGGACGACGCTCCTCCTTCGCCGCCCGGCAGCGGGCGATCGCGTCCTCGAGGTCGTCGGCTTCCTCGTCCAGGTACCGGGTCTCGACCCGTCGCCGCAGGTGCGCGGGGTCGACCTCGATGCAGAGGGCGACGCCGCCGTTCATGGTGATCGCGAGCGGCTGGGCCCCGCCCATGCCGCCCAGGCCGGCCGTCAGGGAGATCGTGCCCGCCAGCGACCCGTCGAAGCGCCGCCGGGCGATCTCCGCGAAACACTCGTAGGTGCCCTGGACGATCCCCTGAGTGCCGATGTAGATCCAGGATCCGGCCGTCATCTGGCCGTACATCGTCAGCCCCTCGGCCTCGAGGCGGCGGAACTCGTCCCAGTTGTCCCAGTCGCCGACCAGGTTCGAGTTGGCGATCAGGACGCGGGGCGACCACTCGTGCGTGCGGAACACCCCTACCGGCTTGCCAGACTGGACCAGCAGGGTCTCGTCGTCCCCCAGCTCGCGCAGCGAGCGCACGATCGCGTCGAAGGCATCCCAGGAGCGCGCCGCTCGCCCGCTGCCCCCGTAGACCACGAGCTGGTCCGGGTTCTCGGCGACCTCGGGGTCGAGGTTGTTCATCAGCATCCGCATGGCCGCCTCCTGCTGCCAGCCCCGGCAGGAGATCTCGCCGCCGCGCGGGGCTCGCACCTCGCGAGGGCCGCTCACCGCAGCTCCCCGATCGCGCCCTCCACTGCCCCCACCAGCTTGCCGCTGGCGACCAGTCGCTCCAACGCCTCCAGCTCGGGGGCGAGGTGACGGTCCGGTCCCGGTCCCGGGATACCGGCGGAGCGGATCGCCTCCACGGCAGCGCCCGTGCCCGCGCCGGGCTCGAGCGGCGCGCGAAGCTCGAGCCCGCGCGCGGCGCAGGCCGCCTCGACCGCGAGGATTCGACGGAAATTGTCGAGGGTCACGCGAAGCTTCCGGGCGGCGCCCCAGCCCATCGAGACGTGGTCCTCCTGCATCGCGCTGGTGGACAGCGAGTCCACGCCGGCCGGGGATGCCAGCCGGCGATTCTCGGCGACCATCGCGGCCTGGGTGTACTGGGCGATCATCAGTCCCGAATCGACTCCCGGGTCCTCAGCGAGGAACGGCGGCAGGCCCTCCGAGCGGCTCGCGTCCAGCAACCGGTCAGTTCGCCGCTCGGCGATCGCGCCCGTGTCCGCCACCGCCATCGCGAGCAGGTCGCAGGCCAGGGCGAGGGGCGCGCCGTGGAAGTTCCCACATGACTCGACGCGGCCGTCGGGCAGCACCATCGGATTGTCGATCGCGGAGCGGAGCTCCTCCTTCGCCACGCGATCGGCATAGCCGAGGGCGTCACGGGCGGCGCCGTTGACCTGTGGGGCGCAGCGCAGCGAGTAGGCGTCCTGGACGCGGGGGTCGTCCTCACGGTGGCTGGCGACAATCGGCGAGCCATCGAGCAGCCGGCGCAGGTTGGCGGCGCTGACCGCCTGCCCCGGCTGCCCGCGGAGCCCGATCAGGTCCTCCGCGAAGGCGCGGTCGGTTCCCAGCAGGGCCTCCACGGACATGGCGGCCGTCAGATCGGCGACGCGCAGCAGCGACCGCAGATCCCAGATGGCGAGCACCAGCATGCCGAGGATGCCGTCGGTGCCGTTGATCAGCGCGAGGCCCTCCTTCGCGCGCAGCGTCAGCGGCTGAATCCCGGCCTCGGCCAGAGCCTCCGCGGTCGGACGCCGCCGCCCGTCGGCGTCCATGACCTCACCCTCGCCGATCAGGGCGAGGGCGCAATGCGCCAGCGGAGCAAGGTCGCCGCTGGCGCCGAGGGATCCATGCTCGGGCACCACGGGCGTCACGCCGGCCTGCAGGATGCGCAGGATCACGTCGGCGACCTCCGGCCTGGCCCCCGAGTAGCCCATGGCGAGCGACCGGGCCCGCAGCACCATCATCGCCCGCACGACCTCCCGCTCCACCGGCTCTCCCATGCCGGCTGCGTGCGAGCGGATCAGCGCCCGCTGCAGCTCCTCGCGGCGATCCGCGGGAATCGGCGTCGTCGCGAGCGAGCCGAAGCCCGTGGAGACGCCATAGGTGGGCTCAGGGGAGGAGGCCAGCCGCTCCACGATCGCGGCGCTCTCGCTCATCGCGGCGCGTGCATCATCCATGAGCTCGGCGTGGGCGTTCTCCCGGGCGACCGCCACGACCTCCGCGAGCGTGAGCCCGCCGGCCCTCAGTTCGATCATCGGGGTCGATGGCACGCGCTGACTATTCCACGCGGCGAGGCCGGGTGGCCGGCCGGGACCTCCGCGAGTGGCTGCGCTCCGCGCCGCCGTCTTGCTGTTGAGCGCATCGACTCAGCCTCCTTCGGAACTCGGCCCGCCCTCTCTCTCGAGTTGAGGTCGCGATTCAGCGCCTGCAGGCGCGGCATGAGCCGGGGTAGACACTTGACGCCTCGCCCACCCTTCCGGGGGGGAATTCCCCCGATTCGAAATTCGGTACGCGGGACAGTGTTCGTCGTCATGAAGAGCGCGTCCGAACTCAGATTGGCCGGCCTTGGGGCCGTCAGGATCACGTGGATCACCGCGATCGTGGTGTGCGTGCTGGCAGTCCTGAGCGGGTTGCTTTCCGGCACCGACGGCCGCAATTCCTCGCGGCAGTTCCCCGGGTTCGCGTTCACCGACGGCGGCGACTCGTCGCAGCAGTTCCCCGGGTTCCAGCAGTTCCCCGGGTTGGCCTCCCTTGATCCAGCAGCTGCGCTGGTCGGCGGGGACGCCCGAGAAATCCCTCCGAAGACTCAGAAGATTGCGACCGCAGGGCCAAACGGCAATCGCGGCCAGCGGGTCAATCAGCAAGCTCCGGGCGGCAGCCATTCCAGGCCCGGAGCACCGCCTCCGGGGAGTCAACCGGGGGGCGACGGTGGGAGGCCGCCCTCGTCCGCACGCGGGCCGAGTCAGCCGCAGGCACCCACACCCCGGCCGAAGCCGCAGGCACCGACGGTGAGTCCCCCGAAGCTGCCACAGGCACCCAAGGTGACCGTGAACGTCCCGAAGCCACCCCTGCCACCGACGGTAAGCGTGAGCGCCCCAGAACCATCCCAGGCACCATCGGGGACCTCCGCCCCGTCACTACCGCTACCGCAAGTCTCTGTGAACGTCTCGGCACCGGTCCAGACGCCACTCGTCAAGTTCCCCGACGTCAGCG
This sequence comes from Solirubrobacterales bacterium, assembly GCA_036520315.1. Lineage (GTDB taxonomy): Bacteria > Actinomycetota > Thermoleophilia > Solirubrobacterales > 70-9 > DASUPK01. Next base: position 26,371 of record DATDJZ010000122.1, read on the forward strand.
TCTCACTGCCCTAGAGACCCCGCAAGCCGTTCTTGGCCATCCGAGCGAAGGGCCGCCCTGAGCCTCGCGGCGACCTTGGCCTCAAACGACACGGCCCCGCCCTTCGCGCCCGCTCCAGGCACCAGGATGGTGGACAGTTCCCGCCGGTCCGGCCACAGACGCTCGATCGGCTCGCTCTTGGGTTTTGAGCAGGAGTCCACCCACTGCAGGTCCGATCGGCGATGGAACTCGCTGGCGGTTTCCGCCATCAGCTGCGTTCCCGGTGAGAATCGCCCGAGCGACTCGTCGTACGCGATCTTGAAGCAGAAGAGGCCCTCGCCCGCGATCAGCGCGGACTGCATCGCGACGGTGCGATCTCCGGCCTGCATCGTGAGCATCTGCAGTCGACCCGCGTCCGCGAATCTTCCGCAGATCGTGCGGAAGAACTCGGCGCCCGGTCCAGCCGCCAGCGCCGTCCCCTCCTCGCCCTTCCATCCCGCCGCCTCGAGGGCCAGGAAGTCATCGACAGCCTGGGGGTCGCCGGCGCGATCGACGAAAGCGATGTCGCCGAGCTCGCTCTCGAGCTTCCTGCATTTTCGCCGCAGGTCGCGGAAGTGCTTGCCACAGAGAGTCGACCTCACATAGTTGTCGTCGGGCCGCCGTTCCAGCGCCGCCCGCTCGAACATCTTCCACACGATCGGCCTCACCCCGAGCGCATCGCAAGCCGAGGCGAGCGCCGCTGTCACCGGCCCTTCGGCAGGGAGGTGCTCGAAAGCAATGAGCCCCGCCTGCCGGCGCGCCTCTTGGAGCATGGCCTCGGCTGCGCTTTCCTCGAGGTCGCAGGCGAGCAGCGGCGACTCGAGGAAGCAGTGCGGATGCTCCCACCCAGTCAGCGCGGCGCCGACAAGCCGTCCCCAGCGCCGCCGGCGCACAACCGCCATCAACCCGACCCAGTCCCCTGCTCGGTCGATCGCCACGAGCAGTTCGAGCTCCGCCCCCCCGAAATGCTCGACTGCGGGGCGCACGAAATCGGGCTCATAGAACGGATTCGGGGTTCGCGCCGACCGTGCAAGCTCGGTCCACCGTCGCACGTCCTGCGCGGACAGCGTCCCGGGGTTCAGCCAGCGGACTGAGTTCACCCAGCAAACTTATGAGCGTTTAGCCTCCTGGGGGTGGGGAGGAAGATCACCTGCGTGGGGGGCGGTCCCGCGGGCCTGTATTTTGCGATCCTGGCGAAGCGCCTCGACCCCGACCAGGCCGTCGCGGTGATCGAGAAGGGGCCCGAGGGCACCACCTACGGATGGGGAGTCGTCTTCTGGGACGGGTTGCTCGAGGATCTCGAGCGAACCGATCCCGAGACCGCGCGACAGGTCCGAGAGAACGCCTTCCGCTGGTCGGACCTGGTCGTACGGGTCGATGCCACACCGGCGGTCAACGAACCTGGACACGGCTACAGCATGGGCCGGCAAACGCTGCTCAGCATCCTGTCCGAGCGGGCACGCGCGCTCGAGGTCGAGCTCGTCTTCGGCCGAGAGATCGAGGACGTCTCGCAGCTTGCCGACAGCGATCTCGTCATCGCAAGCGACGGAGTCAACAGTCGCCTGCGCCAGCGGCGAGCCGACCACTTTGGGACGAGGGTCGTCCGCGGTCGAAACAAGTACATCTGGTTGGGCACGAGCAAGGTCTTCGATTCGTTCACGTTCCCCTTCGTCCCTACCCAGGCAGGGCTGATCTGGGCCCACGCCTACGGCTTCGATTCCGAGAAGAGCACGTTCATCGTCGAGGCCTCGCTGGATACCTGGCGGGGCCTCGGCTTCGACGGTCTTTCGCCGGATGAGAGCATGAGGCTCCTCGAAGAGATTTTCGAGGCGAGTCTGGACGGTCATGCGCTCAGCCCCCAAGCGGGCACGCGGGACATGACTCCCTGGCTGGAGTTCCAGACCGTCACCAACCGCAGCTGGCACCACCGCAATCTCGCGCTGATGGGTGACGCGGCCCACACCACCCACTTCACGATCGGCTCCGGCACGCGGTTGGCACTGGAGGACGCGATCGGCCTGGCGACGCAGCTCCAAGAGCACGCCGACATTCCCTCGGCGCTCACGGCGTACGGCAGGCAGCGGTCCGGTGACCTGATCGAGGTCCAGCGCACAGCGCGTAACAGCGCCCACTGGTTCGAGAACGTCCCCCGCTACATCCGCTATGGGACGCCCGAGTTGGCCGAGCTGATGAGTCGACGGCGCTCGTCCTTTCTGCGCCGGATGCCGCCGGCCTTGTACCTGTGGCTGATCCACGCCGGCTCCAGGGCGCCGGCGCTGACCGACCTGGCACGGCGAGGTGTCTTCGGCTGGAGGAATCTCAGCCGGCGTTGGCGCCGCAGCCGCTGAGCTGGTCAGGCAGAAGGCCGGTCGCCGGGGCGTCTAGCGGCCCGGACTGTCGACCAGTTCCACTGCTGGAGAGGCGCTGCCCTTTAGTCCGGCGTTCCCTGCAAGCCCGCATATCGGTTGCCGGAGTTGCTCGGCGGCTTCGACGGCCTCGTCGCGCGAATGCACGTCGAGCTTTCGCAAGACGTTCTTGGAGTGGCTGTAGATCGTCTCCTCGCAAAGCACGAGCGCCTCGGCGATCTCTCTCGTGTTCTTGCCCTGACAGAAAAGGTCAAGCACCTCCCACTCGCGTTCTGTCAGCGGGCTACGCACGGGCCGCATCCCCACCCCGCCCTGGGGCAGATGGCGCAGCCGCTCGATCAGGCGCATCGTCACCCTCCTGGAGATGGCGGCTTCCCCGCGGACCACGCTTTCGACTACACGGGACATGGTCTCGATCGGCACGTTCTTGGAGACGAAGCCGGCGGCTCCGGCCTGCAGCGCCTGCAGCTGAACAACCTCCTCGTCGTCTCGCGACAGGATGAGTACACGAACCTCCGGGGCTTCCTCATGGATCCGCCGCGTTGCGGTGACGCCGTCGAGCCCCGGGAGGGAGACCTCCATCAACGCGACATCGGGGCGGTAGTGGAGAGCGAGTTCAACCGCCTCGTGGCCGCTCGAGGCCTCGGCAGGGACCACGAAGCCGTTGCGGTCCTGAAGGGCATCGCGAACGACCCGACGAGCGAGCGGATCCGAGTCCGCGATGACTACGTGAATCGTGCCGAGCGTCCCGGGCCGGAAGCCGAGCCCGCCGCGTCGTGGCGGAGCTGCTCCACCTGGCGCACCGCTTCGTCTCGGGAATGCACCCCGAGCTTCCCGAGGATGTGCTTGATGTGGGTGCGGATGGTCGCCTGGCTGAGCTCCAGTTCGCGGGCAAGACCCGCCGTTGTTGCGCCCTCAGCGAGGAGATCGACCACCTCCCACTCTCGTCGCGTCAGCGAGCTCCGAATCGGACGAAGTCGAGTTCTCTCAGTTCGTCCGTGGCCGATTGCCTCCGCCGCGACCCGCTTGCACAGCGCCCGGGGGACAGCCGCCTCACCCGCGTGCACTCCGCGGAGCACGCGGGGGAGGACCTCGAGGTCGACGGACTTCATGAGCCAGCCCGCGGCACCCGCTCTCAAGAACTGCATCTGGGTGTCCTCATCTCGCTCGATGGCCAGCACGATGATTCGGGTGTGTGGAGAGGCCTTGATCATTTCGCCGATCGCGTCGCTGCTGCGCTGGTCGCCCGCCGTGACTGCGATCAGGACGAGGTCCGGCTGCTCTTCCGTGACCAAGTCGACGCCTGTGGAGGCATCCGCGGCCTCGCCCACAAGCTCCAGGTCGCGCTCGGTGGCGAGTTGGGCACGCAGGGCGCGGCGTGCAAGTGGGTCCCCGTCGACGGTCACGAGCGTGATCGTCTGAGACGGCGACGACCGACTCGAAGTCGGGGACCCCACATCCACGAGATCGGAAGCTACGCGGAAGATGAGCGGGGTGGACAGCAAAACTGGACCCAACCGGGGTTAGAGATGTACCCCGTCCGAGGTATCGCATGGGGGCGAAAACTCCCTCCCCGCCGGTTGCCCGGATACCTAATCGAGGTGGTAGAGACCCCCACCCAGAACTTGGTAGCAGCGTAAGACTGCGGCCATGTCAATGCGCACGCGCGCGACGACGCCGCTCTTGGCGGCATTGGCGTGCGGAGTCACCGGAATCGGCTGCATCGGCCTAGGGCTGGTCGGGGTATCAGAAGTTGCGTGTTTCAGTGCGGGTGGCGCACTGGCCCTCATGCTCGTTGCCAGCGGCTCCCGGCACCATCCCGATGCGCTCTATCCCGCCCGGATGCAGCTTGCGCGCTGCCGTCGTAGCGGGCGGCCGGCGGACATCCTGGTGGTCGTGGTTCCGGCGAGCACCTCGATTGCCGGCGGGCGACAGACTCGAAGGCGCGCAACCGCTGTGTCGTCGGTGCTGCGCGTCACCGACGCTGTCTCGATGGTCCCGTCTCTGGGCGGAAACGGGATCTGCGCGGTTCTCGAGTCCGACGGGCGGGCGAGATCCGCGATCGAGCACCGGCTCAGAAGCGCTTGGGGCAGCGAGATCCGGCTCGCCTGGGCGAGTTCTCCGGACGACGGGGTGACGCTCGAGTCCCTGCTCGAAGTGGCGCTGAATCGCCTTCCCCCTCCCGAGTCCAGGCCGCAAGGGCGCCAGCGCCTGCTGCCGTTGCCGGTGCACCGGCTTCTTCCCCGCAGTCTTGGGCCTGAGAGACAGCCGATGAGGAGCGGGGATTGACGCTCCTGGTCACTGGCTGCGCGGGGTTTCTGGGCTCTCACCTGAGCGAGCGCCTCACCGACGTGGGCGAGGAAGTCGTCGGAGTGGACTCCTTCACGGACTACTACTTACGCGAGCTCAAGGAGAGCAACCTGGAGGGGCTGCGCGATCGCCCCTGCTTCACGCTGTTCGAGCTCGATCTGGGAAGCGACCCCCTCGAGGGCGTCCTCGACGGGGTCGACACGGTGTTCCACCTCGCCGCCCAGCCCGGGGTGCGGGGCAGCTTCGGGGCGAGTTTCGGTCGCTACGTGCATGACAACGTGCTGGCCACGCAGCGGTTGCTGGAGGCCAGCGCCGCGGCCCGTGTGAAGACCTTCGTATATGCCTCCTCCTCGTCGGTATACGGGAATTCCCTGGCCTACCCGACCCCCGAGGACACGCGCCGCGCCCCGATTTCCCCGTACGGACTGACCAAGCTCGCCACCGAGGAGCTCGCGGCGGTCTACGGCCGGCTCGACCGCCTATACACGGTGGGGTTGCGGTACTTCACCGTCTACGGCCCGCGACAGCGACCGGACATGGCATTCGCGAGGTTCTTTGCCAGCGCGCTCGCCGGGAAGCCCGTGAAGATTCTCGGCGATGGGTCCCAGGTGCGGGACTTCACTTTCGTCGACGACGCGGTAAGAGGCACGATCGCCGCGGCCCGCAACGGCCGCCGGGGGGCCGTCTACAACATCGGCGGGGGCACCCAGGTGGAGCTGCTCGAGGCACTCGCTCAGATCGAGCAGGCGCTCGACCTGAAGGTCGAGATTGAGCACCTGCCGGACGCGCGCGGCGACGTGCGCAGAACCTGCTCGGATCCACGGACGGCGACCGTCGACCTGGGCTTCGCCCCCCGCGTCAGTCTCGAGGAGGGTCTGGCGCGCCAGGCGGCGTGGACCCTGGCCCAGACCTCGGAACAGCGTGAGCGGGTCGCAGCGTGAAGGCGGTGGGTTCACAGTCAGCGCGGTCCGCCGGGGCCGGACGGACGCAAGGCCCAAAGAAGCTTTTGGCGCGCGATGTCAAGCCAGCGGTAACGGCGGATACATGCGCTCGGCTGGTGGCGCTCCCGCGACCACGCGCGCCAGAAAGCCGCGAGCGATCTCGCGTTCTACTGACAGACGCTCAGGACCGCTCTTCCCTGGCGGCCTGTAGGAGCCTGCGCCGAGCAGGCTATTGGGTCGACGCGGTCGCGAGCAGCCGCCCCGCTGCCGCGCACTGGTCGCGATCCTGCGACAGGCGCCTCGTGGCCAGCGACCCCAGGGAGAATGAGGCTCGTTTCGTCGAGGAGCTCAGGGAGATTGCCCGGACGGCGAGCTATCAGCTGCTGGTGACGGGCAGCGACGCTTCCCTGCTCGCCGTCTCGCGGCATCGTGAGCGATTCGAGGGGTTCATCGAGCTCGGCCTGCCGCCGGCACAGGTCGTGGAGCGGTGCGTCAGCAAGCGGGCACTCGCCGATGCCGCAATCGAGGCAGGCCTCGGCGCACCGGAGACCGAGGTGTGCGCGGACGAGGCGGAGGCGAGGGCCGTCGCTCGCCGGTTCGGATATCCCGTCGTGGTGAAGCCGCCGAGCACCGTGTGCGCCGTGAACGGCGGCTCCGTGCAGCGCAGGAGCATGGTGGTCCAGGGCGAAGCCGCGCTCGAGGCCCTGTGGCCCGAGTATGGCGCTCACTCCCTGGTCCAGAGATGTCTTGGCGGAGACGTCGTCTCTTTCTCCGGGGTGGCGGCGGATGGTCGCCTGCTCGCATACGGCGTGAGCCGCTACGGACGCACCTGGCCGCCGGAGGGCGGCGCGGTCTCGTTCGCGGAGACGATCTCGCCGCCGGCCGGCCTTCAGCGAAGGGTGGAGAACCTGATCGGGGTGCTCGGCTGGAAGGGCGTCTTCGAGGTGGAGCTCGTCCAGAATGGGACCCGCTTCGCGGCGATCGACTTCAACCCCCGCCTGTTCGGCTCGCTCGAGCTGATCACCCGGGCGGGAGCGCCCCTGAGCACGGCCTGGTGCGACTGGATGCTGGGTTTCGAGCCCGCCGAGAGCGAGGCTCGGGCCGGCTATCGCTACAGATGGGAAGACGCCGAGGCGCGGAACCTGTGGCGGCGGCTGCGGGAGGGCCGACTCCGGTCCGCACTCAGCATGCTGCGGCCGCGGCGACGGATGACCAGGAGCTTCTTCAGCCTCGCCGACCCCGCTCCCCTCGCCGCTCGCCTGCTGCTGCTTCTCACCCACCTTTTTCGCCGGTCGGGCTCGAGGTTCGCGCCCATCTCGCTCGACGGCCGACCGAAGGAGGCCGGGAATGGAGCATGACTCTCGGGTAGCGATCATCGGCGCCGGCCCCTATGGGCTGGCGTGCGCTGCGCACCTGCGCCACAAGGGGATCGAGCTGCGGGTCTTCGGCGAACCGATGAGCTACTGGCGGAAGCACATGCCGCGCCAGATGCTGCTGCGGTCGCGCCGATGTGCCTCCCATATCGCCGATCCGAGTCGGTCCCTCACGATCGACGAGTACGAGAAGAGCACCGGAACCAAGCTCTCGGAGCCAATCGACATCGAGAGTTACATCGACTACGCCGACTGGTTCCGCCAGGCCGTCGCACCCGATGTCGATCGGCGCCGTGTGCAGCAGGTGAATCGGGTCGATGGAGGCTTCAGCCTCCGCATCGAGGACGGCGAGGAGGTTGACGCTGACCGGGTCGTGGTTGCGGCGGGGCTCGAGCCGTTTGCCTGGAGGCCCTCGCCGCTGGGCGGCCTGCCGCGGGAGCTCGTCTCGCACACGTCCGATCACGAGGACCTCGCGACCTTCGCCGGCAAGCGAGTGATGGTGGTCGGCGCGGGGCAGAGTGCCCTCGAGTCAGCCGCAATCCTCCACGAGGTAGGCGCCGATGTCGAGATCGTCGCTCGAGCCCCGGGCATCGTGTGGTTGGCGCCCGAGGGTGCGACTGACATGCGCGGGCGTATGAGGCAGTTGATGATGCCCCCCACCGGTGTCGGGGGCATGGGGTCGGGCTGGATCGCGGCCGCACCCGAGCTGTTCCGCCGGATGCCCGTCAAGATGCGGCCCGAGATCACGCGGCGCTGCATCGCTCCGAAGGGATCCGACTGGCTTCGTCCTCGGCTGGCTGGCGTGCCGATGGACACCGGCAGCGCCGTCGCCGAGGCCACCCCGTCCGAGACCGGGGTCCGCGTCGTTCTGGACGACGGAACCGTTCGCGATCCCGACCACGTCCTGCTCGGGACGGGTTACGCGGTGGACGTCACCCGGTATCCGTTCCTCTCGCCGGCGCTGGTCGGGGACCTCGACGTGACCGCCGGCTACCCGGCCATGCGCCCGGGCTTCGAGTCGAGCATCCCGGGGCTGCACTTCGTCGGCGCCGCCGGCACGCTGAGCTTCGGACCCGTGATGCGCTTCGTAGTCGGGACCTGGTACGCCGCTCCCGCTCTCGCGCGGAACATCCTCGGCCGTCGCCAGCGAATGGTCCGACTCTCCTACAAGCCGCGTGTCGCCCTTCGGCCGACCGCCGATCTCACGTGACGGCACGCAAGGAGATGCACCACTTGGAACTACTCGAGCAGGAAGGCAAGGCAACTTGATGGCACGCAACTCGAAGTACGACTGGCCAGACGACCAGAAGCTGCAGGCCCTGCTGGACGAGTATGGAACGGTCGAGACAGCGCGCCAAGTCGGCTGTCCTCCGTCCGCGCTCAAGAACCGGATCCGGAAGCGTGGGTTGGGACGCCCGAGGCATCTCCGTATGCCGGATGCGCCGAACGGGAACGGGAGGCCGGAAGCCGCGAGCTCGAATGGCAAGCCGGAAGCCGCGACGTCGAATCGGGAGCCGAAGCCAAGCGAGGCGATCCGCGAGCCGAAGCAGAGCAGAGAGCCCGACGACTCCCGGAGCCGGACGCGTGAGTCGTTCGGGTACCTGGGCAGCGCGGACTACAGGGCCCACGTGACGCCCGGGCATCCTGACCCGGTCGATGCCGGGATCGGGAACGACGACTCCGCTCCCGCCCAGCGCGCGTCCGGCATCGAGGGTGCCATTGAGTTTCTGCGGCGTGTGCCCCGGCCCATCTGGCGGGTTCTGGCCGTCGTGGGCCTCGCCGCCGTCGCCGGGATCGCGGCTTTCATCTCGGTGAGCAACGATCCGAAGACCTACGAGCGCGAAGCGAGCTTTGCGGTCCGTCCCAGCCCGGCCGTTCCACCCGCTGCGGTCAACGATGTGCTCGGAACGCTGGCGCAGCCCGACAGCGCGATCACGGAGACGATCGTGAACATTTTCGGCAGCCCGAGACTGCGCACCTTCGCCGCTCGGTCAGCGGGCATTCCCCCGGGCTCAGTCGGCGGTAGCGGTGCGGAATACGCCTGGAGCGCGACACGTCGGACCGGCAGCACGATCATCGACATGCGGCTGACCGGCCCGGACGACGACAAGCTCCGCGCCATGCAGACCGCGGCCGGCCCTGAGGCAGCCCGCCTCGTCGAGCAGAGCTACTCGCCGTACCGGCTGGAGACCCTGAGCGCTCCATCGCCGCCCACGCAGGTCGGCCCGAAGATCACACGGACCGTCGGCCTCGCGCTTCTGCTCGGGGCGCTCCTCGGGATCATCCTGGTTCTGGTCGAACGTAGATTGCGTTCGTCCGTCGCCGAACGGGAGTGGCCGTCTCGAGCACCCCCACCGAGGGGCGAGTCCTGGGAGCGCTGACTTGTTGCTCCCACTGGTCCTCCTTTTGATTTCGGCTGCGGCCGTCGTTTGGGTGTACGCGGGCTACCCGTTGCTGCTTGCCGCCCTGGGGCGGATTCGTCCGCACCGGCGTGAGCGGAGGCCCACACACAGGGCGGTCAGCGTCTTGGTCGCTGCTCACAACGAGGAGGCCGTCATCGAGGCCAGGGTGGCGAACATCCGCGCGACGGACTACCCGCAGCATTTGATCGAGACCGTCGTCGTGTCCGACGGCTCGACCGACGGCACTGTCGAAGCCGCTCGGCGATCTGGAGCGGACCGGGTGCTCGATCTTCCGCGGGTCGGCAAGATCACCGCCCTGAACGCGGCGGTGGAGGCGGCGAGCGGAGAGATCCTGGTGTTCACCGATGCCGACTCCCTGTTTCTCCCCGACACTCTGGACGAGTTGCTGGCGAACTTCTGCGATCCCGCCGTGGGCGGCGTCTCCGCCAACGAGGTGAGCCGCACCGGGTCCGACGCCTCCGGGGTCGCGCGGGGAGAGGGGGTGTACTGGCGGTACGAGCAGTGGATCAAGAGGCTCGAGGACAGAGTCGGGAGCGCCGTATCGGCGAGTGGCCGTCTCTACGCGATTCGGCGCTCGGTCTTTCGGCCTTCGACGGTCACCGCCGGCACCGACGACTTCGTGATCTCCACCCAGGTGCTCAGGGCCGGCCGTCGGCTTGCCTTCGACGAGCACACGGTCGTGCTCGTGGACGCACCCCGCGACCCCGGCTCAGAGTTCAGGCGGAAGATCCGGGTGATGAACCGCGGCCTTCGCGCCGCCTTCTCACTCGGGGAGCTCCTCCTGCCCTGGCGCGGAGGGTTCTACTCGGTTCAGGTCCTCTCGCACAAGGTCCTGCGCCGACTGCTCCCGTTCTTCATGTTGACCGCCGTCGGGGCCGGCTTCTGGCTGGCCACGCTGAGCCCGGTGTGGTGGCTGGCGCTCGCCCCTCAGCTCGCCTTCTATGGCCTTGCCGCCGCAGGGTGGGCCGGCCGCGGAAGGGGATGGGGCAGGGCTCGGCCCCTGTGGGTGGCCTACTACTTCTGCCTGGTCAACCTCGCCGCGGCCATCGCGGTCCTGTCCGTGCTCGGCGGGGTTCGCTTCGAGAGGTGGAATCCGACGGGCGAAGGCCGGAGGGCCGCCGAGCCCGCTGGCAGCCCGGTTGGAGGGTGATGCGCGCGATGGCCGAGTTGCTGATTCTCTGTTACCACGCGGTGAGCGAGAAGTTCCCCGCCTCGTTGTCGGTCTCCCCCCGCGCGCTTCGTGCTCAACTCCGCACCCTGGTCCGTCGCGGCTACCGGGGCGCGACGTTCAGAACAGCGCTCAGCCGACCCCAGGAGGGCAAGACCCTCGTGGTCACCTTCGACGATGCCTACCGCTCCGTGGTCCGCCTCGGCTTCCCGATCCTCGCGGAGTTCGGGTTGCCGGCTACCGTCTTCGCGCCCACCGCTTACATCGGCATTGAACGGCCGATGGGCTGGGAAGGGATCGACCGGTGGCACCAGACAGCTCACGAGGCCGAGCTCGTCCCGTGTTCATGGCCTGAGCTTCAAATGCTCGTTGACGCCGGCTGGGAGGTCGGATCCCACACCCGGACGCATCCCCGCCTTCCCGAACTGAGCGACACTGAGCTTGCCACCGAGCTCCGGGGATCGCGGGAGGATTGCGAGCAGCACCTCGGTGCCCCCTGTTCCTCGATCGCCTACCCGTACGGGGCCGTGGACCTGCGTGTCGCCGATGCGGTGGCGGACGCCGGCTATGAGTTCGCGGCTGAGCTGCCGGGCAGCTTTCGAATGCCGCCGGCCTGCCTGCGCTGGCCCCGCGTTGGTCTCTATCACCGCGATGCCCCCTGGCGTTTCCGGCTGAAGACGGCGCGGATGACGCGGGCCCTTCGCGGTACGGCGGCGTGGACAGTGCTCGACCGCACGAGGCACATGGGCGGCTACCTGGCCGTCGGGGGATTGGAAGTGCTGATCGCAAATGACCAGTTCACATCATCGGGCGTTGGTTGACGACGCGATGCGCCTCGCCGTTTACACCGACTACAAGTACCGCCGCGACGCCACGGGGGTGTACGCCGAGAAGGCCTTCACGCTCTTCATCACCAGGCTCGCTGACGAGCTGGATGGGCTCGTGCTCCTGGGGCGCGTCGACCCCAAGCCCGGCCGGTGGCACTATCGCCTGTCGGACTCGATCCTGTTCGTGCCCCTCCCCTGGTACCGAACGCTCGCGAAGCCGCTGCGGGCTGCGCCCGCGATGTTGAGATCGATTCGGCGTTTCTGGCGGGTCCTCGACGGTGTGGACGCCGTCTGGGTGCTGGGACCACACGCTCTCTCCATCGCCTTCCTGGTGGTGGCGAACCTGCGAGGGAAGCGAGTCTTCCTCGGCACCCGGCAGGACCTGCCCCGATACGTGGCAAGCCGGCACCCCCACCGGCGCTCCCTCCGGCGAATCGCCCTGATGCTGGAGGGCGCCTGGCGGTGGCTCGCACGGCGGCATTCGGTGGTCGTCGTTGGACCGGACCTCGAGCGCCGGTATGGGGATGCGCGATCGGCCCTCGGCGTGTACGTCTCCCTGGTCGAGCAGCGCGCCATCGAGAATCCCGCCCGCGAGAGGGAGCGAGACTACTCGGGCGAGCTGAGCGTCCTGGCGGTCGGCCGCCTGGAGCGCGAGAAGAACCCGCTGCTGCTCGCCGATGTGCTGGCGCTGCTTCGCCAGCACGAGCCGCGCTGGCGGCTGGTGGTCTGCGGCGAGGGCCCGATGCGGGAACAGCTGGAGCACAGGCTCGAGGAGCTCGGGGTGCGCGAGTACGCCGACCTCCGGGGCTACGTCCCGATGGACGGCGGGCTGGAGCGCTTTTACCGTCAGTGCCACCTCCTCCTCCACGTTTCCTGGACCGAGGGCATGCCCCAGGTGCTGCTCGAGGCGTTCGCCGCTCGGCTGCCGGTCGTGGCGACGGCCGTGGGTGGCGTCGCCGAGGCGGTGGTCGGCCGGGCCCTGCTCACCCCTCCGGGGGACGCCGCGCATGCCGCGTCCCAGCTCCAGATCCTCGCGCGTGATCGTTCCCTGCGGCAGCGGCTCACCGAGGCAGGGGCCGACCACGTGCGCCGCCACACGGTCGAGGCTGAGAGCCGTCGCGTGGCCGACTTTCTCGGCTCGAGGTCCCCGGACAGCGCAGAGAATGAGTCGGCCGCTGGGAGGTCACTGACCACATGGTGAGAGTTCGAGCGCCCGCCGCATTGATCGCGTCCGTCTGCCTCATTGCCGTGGCCATCTTCGCTCTGGGCCCGAGCGCTGTGGTCGCCGTGCAGCCGGGTTGTGCGAAGGTCGCGAGCCCCAACGGCGACGATTCCGCCGCCGGGACCGCGGGCAGGCCCTTTGCGACCGCGCAGAGGCTGGTGAACTCGCTCGCCGCCGGTGAGACGGGCTGTCTCCGGGCGGGCACCTACCGGCAGGACGTCAACCTCGCCAGCCCGGGCATCAGGCTGACCAGCTATCCGGGAGAGCGGGCGATCCTGGCCGGCCGCCTGCGTGTCACCGCCGACCGCGTGACCGTGGAGCGGCTCACGCTCGATGGGCGCAACGCGCGCGACCTCCCGAGCCCCACCATCAACGCAGACGATGCCGTCTTCCGCCGCAACGACGTCTCGAGCCGAGGCTCGGGAATCTGCTTCATCTTCGGAAGCCTCGAGGAGATCCGTCACCCGGTGCTGAAGCGCAACCGGATCCACAACTGTGGCCGACCGGGGGGCATTCCCGATCACGGGATCTACATGCAGGACGTGAGGGCCGCGCGGATCCTGCGCAACACGATCTACGACAACGCCGAGCGCGGCATCAAGATCGGTCCCGACTCTCAGAGAGCGCTGATCCGCGGCAACGTCATCGATGGAAACCCCATCGGGCTCAACTTCTCCGGGGACGAGTCCAGCGCCTCCTCCGGGAACGTCGTGGCGCGCAACGTGATCAGCAACTCGACGGGGTACTGGAACGTGCAGTCCTATTGGCCGGGACCGGTGGGGAGCGGAAATGTCGTCTCGCGGAACTGCGTCTACGGGGCCAACCCCGACTCCCACTACAACGACAGGGGTGGAATCAGCGACGGTCCGGGGTTCTCCGCGGTTGGGAACCTGACCGCCAGCCCCGATTACGTCAACCGGCAGGCGAAGGACTTCCGCCTGCGCAGGGACAGCATGTGCCGGGCGGTGTATGGACCCGCCGCGAGCCGGGGCGCTAGCCCCCTTCTCGGGCCGGCACTCGAGCTCCGCCAGCTGATCGATGGAGTACTCGCCTTCTTTGAGTGACCGTGGAAGCTCTCGCCCACAACAGACAGCCTCCCGGCGCCCGGCTCTCCATCGCCCTCTGGTGCGGCGGGGCGCTCCTGGCGATCGTCTTCGGTCTCGCTGCGGCGACGTCCGTCGCCGCGGTGGCCGGAGTGCTCGCTCTGATTGCGGCGATCGCTGTGGTGGTCGCCGCGTTCACGGAGACGCGTTGGGCCCTGCTGGTCCTGCTCTTCCTCCTCTACAGCTACGCGGGCTGGGTGGTCGGCCACACTCTCGGCGGCCCCGAGGTCAGCCAGGCGCTCCTGATGATCATCATCGCCGCCCTGGTATGGCAGCACCTGACGCGTACGGAGAGGTTCTCCCTGCCGGGTGAGCTGATCGCCGTGCTCATCCTGGGAGCCGCCTTCGCTGCCTCCGCCGCTTTCACGACGGACGCAGACGCAAGCTTGCGCCAGATCTGGGACTTCATCGGGTACGGATTGACGGTCGTCGCCATCGTGGTCCTCCTGGATCGGCCGCTCTGGCTGCGCAGAGCGGTGTGGACGGTGGCCGTCGCGGGCGGGGCGCTCGGGCTCATCTCCCTGATTCAGGCCGTCACGGGCACGTATGACAACGACTTCGCGGGCTTTGCCATCGCCAGGCCGGAGGGGGCAGGAGTCTTCAGGGTCGGCGGACCCCTGGACCCGAACTTCTTCGGCCAGGTGCTGGTCGCGACGGCGGTTCTGGCCCTCTACCTGGGTCTTTCCGCCCGAGAACGGGGTGGCCGCCTGCTCGCGTCGGCGATCTTCACGGTCTGCATCGCGGCGACCGGCTTCACGGGTTCCCGAGGCGCCCTGGTGGCCGCGGCCGCAGCCTTCTGCCTGATCCTCTTCCTCGGCCCGTTCCCCCGCGATATCGGAGCGGCCATCGCGGGGGTCGTCGTAATCGCCGCTCTGGTCTTCCTGCCATCTGGTCTCCAGGCTCGGGTCGGTCTGCCCACTTCGTCCTCGGCCTCGCCGGAGATGGCCACCGTGACCAAAGGCAGCGATGACGCGATACAGGGCCGTAAGTCCGAGAACTTGGCGGCCCTGCAGATGTTTCGGGACCACCCGATCTTCGGTGTAGGTCCGGGCAACTACTCTCGCCACTACCTCTCCTACTCGGAGCGGATCGGGCTCGATCCCCGTCTGGCGCCCCGCGAGGCACACAGCCTCTACTTCGGTGCTCTGGGCGAGACCGGGATCGTTGGAGCGTGCGCGCTGTTCGCCGTACTCTGGCTCGCGGTGCGCGGGGCCTGGCGTGCGAGGAGTCGCCTTCGTGGCAGGGACGCCCTGTTGGCGGAGGGCATCTTCGCCTCGCTGATCAGCTTTCTCGTCGCGGGCCTGTTCCTGCACGCTGCCTACCCGCGCTACCTGTGGATCCTGGTCGGCTTCGGGTTCGTCGCCGGCCAGCTCGCCCGGAAGGCTGCCCCCAGCGCTGCGCACGCGGAGCCCGTGACGGTTGAGGGGCCCGCAGTAGCCGAGCCGCACCCGGCGACGCGGCCTCCTCGCCCGCGCCGGCCCTGGCGTGATCGCGCCCCTCTCGTCGCGGCGGCGTTGGCGGTCACAGTCGCTGGGTGCATTGCGATTGGCCTGGCGGTCGCGGGCGGAGGCGACAGGAAGCCTTCGGCCCTGAGCGTGTCTCCCTCGGAGCCAGCCGTCAGCCTGGCCGGGCGCAGCGCCCACTGCGCCCCGATCGTCGGCAGCGGGATGGCGAACTCCGGGAACGAATACACCCTCACCTCCTTCGCTCCCGGCGGGAACCCGATCGACTGCGCCAAGGCACAGTCGATCGTGCTCTCCGCGCTCAACGGCGCGGGCCCGACGATCGGTGAGTGGAGCTGCACCGTCAACCCGGCGGGCCCGACGATTGCGACCTGCGTCTCCGCCACCGGCGCGAAGGTCAGGGCGCGCGACTAGAGGTTCTCAGGCAGCCGGGACTCGCTCAGTCTGTTCTCGGGTGCCGGGCGCTCGCGCCCGATTCCACGACTGGATCGCGTACCGAACGACCTCACGTGCCACCTCTGTCCAGGAGTCGCCTGCCGACGGCCTCAGTTCGTCATCGGACCACGCACGACGGAGGTGGCCGATCATGCGCGGAATGTCCTCCGGCGAGTCGAGGCCGACCGCGATGAAACCCGGGCGCTGCTCCGCGAACGCGGCCAGTTCCCCTCCGTCGCCGCTCACGGTCAGGGCGAGCCGGGGCACCGGCAGGGTCAGGTACTGAATCGCCTTGCTCGGCAGCGTGGCCGGATCGGCGTTCGTGACCACCACCGCGGCGTCGAAGTCACGCACGATCTGGCAAGCCCGAGTCCAGTCGACCGGTTCGTGAGCCTCGACCACCACCGCGGGGTCCCCGGTCTGCAGGAGCTCAGGGCGACCCACGGGGCCGTAATTGGCGAAGCGCACACGTCTGATCCCTGCCGCACCCGGAAGGACTGAAAGCCACTCGCCGATCGGCGGCCTGGCAGAGTTGATCGAGCCGAAGTGGACCAGCCGCAGCTCACCGTCATCGCTCGCGGCATCGGCAGATCCTCCCTGCAACCCGGGCTCGTCGGCGGCGAGGTAGCCGTTGGGTCGCACCAGCAACTCGAGATCCGGAAACAGCGCGTGCAGACCGCTCGCCTGCGTTTCTGTGGTCACCACCCCAGCGGCGGCATGAAGCCAGAGGAAGGTCTCGGCGGCCTTTGCCCGCTGCAGTGACAGTCGTCGCGGCCACCTGGAGGGCGCCGGCTCGGTCAGCACCCAGGGATCTCCGACGTCGACCACGTATGGAATTCCGGCGGCAAGGAGATGCGACGCAGCAACGTAGATCGGGGAATACGGCCACCCGATCAACAGGGCTCCTCTTGCGGAAGGTCGCCAGCCGCGCATCGCCACTCGTGCCGGGATTTCGAGGTGGTCGAGCACCAGCGGGCTGAGAGCCTTGCGAGCGAAACCTCTCGGCAGTGATTTACGGCTTTGGTGGGCGGCCCGCCCGAGATGCTCGGGCACTCGTGCCACCCGGAACTCGAACTCCCGCTCGAGGGCGGCGGTCAGGTGCGCGGTGCGCTGAATGCGAGGGGAGATGGGGAGGTCGCCTGCAAGCTCGGCAAACGAGACCACGATCGCCTCCCGGTCGGGCGATGCGTTCCGACTATCCACGGGACGGCGTCCAACTAGGTGATCGGCCATCGGCACTCACCGCCGCAGCCTGGAGACCAGGCGCCGACCGTCGGTCGCCTCGAACCGCCCGTCGAACGTGTAGGTGTGGGCGCAGAGGTTATGCTCGCCTGCCCAGCTCGCGTCGAGCGATCCCACCGATCTCTCCCGATACTCGTCCGGCGTCAGCACCTCGACGGCGTTGAAGACCACCCGCGAGCCGTACCGGCCGGTGCCATCCTGGGCGGGTCGGATGACGACGTCGCCATGGAGGAACGGCCGGCCCGCCGGACGGGCGCAGCGAGCGTCGGAAACGACCGGGTTGCCCGGATGAGCGGTCCAGCCGGAATCGAGCCGGTCGCTGAAGTAGAGGAACGTCTCGTCATCGAGGCGTCCATCATTGACGGCCTGGTTCACCCACATCCAGTAGAGGCCGCCGTGACGCAGGACGCTTGCGTCGACCGCCTGGACTCCCTCGAGGAGCGCCTCAACCGGGGTCCAGCCGGTCGGGAAGTCGGTGGCCGCCCAGAGCTCCACGCGTCCGGCCTCGCCCGACTCGGGGATCATGAAGGTATCCCCGTCATCGCGGAAGACGTAGGGGTAGGAGAGGTGGTGCGGGGCCCGCATAATCGGCTCGGGGTCGCTGAGCTCGGCATCCCGTTCCAGCCGAGCCACAGCGAGCTCACCCTTTGTATCGGCGTAGCGGAGCTGCTCGAAGAAGACGAGGGTCTCGCCGTCCCGCTCGAAGACGAAGGGATCCGCCCACTGGCGGTCGGCGGGCGGCGATACCACCTGCCAGGGATTGGGATCCTCATGCGGAAGGGTGTCTGCCCGTCGCCGCCGAACGCCGAGGAACCATTGGCGGCGATAGGCGGCGCTGCGGAGCTTGCGCTTCGTTACCCGCCCGGCGAGCCTGGCCATATGCCGGGCCGCGTCGGCGTTCGAGGGCATGCGCCCTTGCCGCCCCCGGTCATCCGCCGGCTCCTGGTCCGGAGCCCATCGCCCGGCCGCCAGGTCCTCGAGCCGGCGGACGACGAAGCGAGCGCTCTTCCAGTAGGCGGCGTTGCGAGTCCGGTGCAGCGAGATCGGGTCAGTCGCGGTCGCCGAGCGATAGAGCACCCTGTGCTCCCCGTGGGTTTGATCGACGGCTTCGAGCGCGGCCTTGGAGGCGGGCTCGGCCAAGAAGACCTCCCAGAACAGCGCGGGCTCGCCGGCGTTTCGGCGCGGGTCGCCCAGGTGGAGGTACCAGATGCCATGTTGGACGACGAACGGAAGGGCTGCGGGAGCCAGCGGTGTCCCAATGCAGACGAGGACGTCGAGCGCGGACCCATCGGAAACCATCTCAGGAAGGCTGTGGTCGTACTTCTGCGTTTGCTCGGGAAGTACCGGGAGCCGCAGGATGGGCACGCCTTCTAGCGCGGGCGAGACGTCCAGCGGCTCGAGCGCGTCGGACGTGTCGCGGAACACCCGGCGATCAAGAGCCTCGTAGAGGGCGAAGAGGACCGAGCGCCGCTGCTTCTCTACCCCGTTGGAGATCACGGCCAGCGTGAGCTCCAGCCCGTCATGTGCGCGGATCGCTTTCAGCGCCCAGGCGGCCCAGGCGGGCGCCTGCATCCCATCCAGCACGATTCCTATGCGCAGCACTGTCTTCGGCTCTGACTTCCTCATCGCGTCGAAGCCCTTGCCGGGGAGTCAGGTGCGAAGTTGCCGTTTCGCCGCGAATGAAGCTCCACGTAGAGCCTCTGCAGGCTCTCGACGGTGCGATCGAGGCTCAGCTCGCGGCGGCAACGGTCGCGTGCCCGGGCGCCCATCCCGTGGCCGCGATCCATATCCTCGAGCAGCCCCCTGAGAGCGGCGGCGAGAGCCGCCTCGTTGCGAGGCGGCACGAGCACGCCGTGCACCCCGTCCTCGATGACCTCCGGGATCCCGCCGACATCCGTGGCCACGATCGGCTTGCCGGCATCCATGAACTCCAGAACTGAGCGCGGGCTCCCCTCGTAGTCAGAGCAGATCACCGCGATGTCGATTGCGGCCAGGACGTCGGGCACGTCGGTTCGGGCGCCCGTCATCTGGATGCTGTCGGAGAGCCCGGCCCGCTCGGCGACCGCCTCCACCCGGGCGCGGTCGGGGCCATCGCCTGCGATCAGCACCCGAAGACAAGGGAAGTCCTCCCTCAACAGTGCCGCGGCGCCCACCAGGACGTCGAGCGCCTTCTCCGAGCGGATGATGCAAACGGTGCCCACCACCGGGTCGCCCCTGCGGATGCCGAGATCAGCGCGCAGCGCTCGTCCGTCACCCGGCGGCAGCGCCTGGACCCCATTTGGGAGCAGCACGAGGCGCTCGGCGGGGATGCGCTCGACCTCGATCATCCTGCGCTGAGCCTCCGCGGACACCACGATCATCGCCCGGGCATTGCGCGCAATGAGCTCGCGGTCGATCACCGGGCGCAACGCGCGCCCGGCAAAGGCCCAGTTGTGCTCATGGGCGATCACCACGGGGACACCCGCCCACCTGCCGATCAGCGAGCCCCACGCATTCGGGCCGAAGCCATGCGTGTGAAGCACGTCGATCCGCTCGCTCCTCAAGGCCCGAAACAGCGGCCACCAGGCGAGCGGGTCGTACTTGAAGCGGCGTCTCAGGAAGCGGACGTCCACACCCCGGCGCCGGAGGTCGGCCACCACCTGTTCGCCGGTCCGGTCCCGGGGGGGACGGCTGACGAACAGGATCCGCTCGAACCGCTCCGGATCGAGCTCGACGAGCAGGTCACGAGCCACCCTCTCGGCCCCCCCACCGCCGGCGGGGCCTATCTCACGCACCAGCGTGATGACCTTGATTCGCCGCTGACGGAACACCTAGCCCGACCTCACCGTCGCGGAAAGCCCGGGCGAGATCCGTCGCTGATCGCTCATCTGACCGTCCGGCCCGGACCGCTTCCAGATCCTGCCGACGAGGCTGCGCAACTCCGCCAGCGTGCCGGGGACAAGCGCGTGCAGGATCCCAGCGTAGATCGCAAGTCCGAGGGCCGCTTCGAGTGCAACCAGGAGGAGGCCGGTGGCTGTCGCCTGATCACCGGCCTGCAGGACGAATGCGTCGAGCGGAAAGAGGACGGCAACCATCGCGAGACCGGCGAGCAGTGGGGCGCGGACCGCTGACAGCATCTGCGTCAGCGGAAGACCCACGACGGCGTGCGCCCGGCTGAACGCGTACGCCGCCCGCACCACAGCCCCGATCGAGATTCCGACGCAGACGCCGATGAGGCCGAGCGGCAGCAGCGCCACCATCGCTGCGCCACCGACGACGACCTCGACGATGTTCATCCGGGTGACGACATCGGGACGGCCGTCGGCCTTCAGCGTCTCCACAAGCAGAGAGCTGACCCCGCGGGCGGCGGTGAAGACGCCGAGTGCCATCGCCGCCGTCCCCGCCTCTGTCCAGACCGCGCCGAAGGCGAGTGTCGTCAGCGGCTTGCCGAGCGGGATCATGATCAGTCCGCCCCCGATGGCGAGGATTGCCATCCAGCGCAGTGCCCGCAGCACGCTCGCGTGGAATCGCTCTCGCTCGGTGGCGATCCTCGCGAATGCCGGGAACAGTACGTAGGAGGCCGCAGCCATCAGCATCGCCAGCGGCAGGGCCGCGATCCGGCGCCCGTAACGGAACTGGCCCAAGGGGGCGGCGCCGGTGAAGCGCCCGAGCAGGAGGACCGGGATCTCCTCGCCGATTCGGATCACGGTGGTGGCGGCGATCGTGTGTCGCCCGTAGGAGATCAGCTCCCGCCACATCGCATACGAGGCGAGTCGCAGCTGCGGTCGCCAACGGACCAGCCCCCACGAGAGAACCGTCTTGAGCGCCACGGAGGCGTACTGCGCTATGACGAGCCCCCAGACTCCCATGCCGTTCGCCGTCAGGACGACCGCGGTTATGCCGAAGGCGAGCACGGCGGCGGGCTCCACGACCGTTCGCCGAAGGAACGAGAAGCGACGCTGCAGCAGGGCATCCGGGACCACACCGGTCGCTCGCACGAGGCTCATTCCGGATACCGCCATCGCGATCCCGGCGATGGTTGTGCTGCCGAAGAAAAAGCCGATCAGGGGGGCCAGCGCCAGCAGAGCGAGTGAGACCGCGAAGCCGCCGATCACCGTGGCGATCACGGCGGTGGCGGCGGCCTCATTGATCCGGTCGCGTCGGTAGACGAGCGCGGACATCATGCCCGAGTCCGTGTAGAGGTCGGCGAGCGCGACGAGGACCATGCCCGCCGTGAACTGGCCGAACTCGGTCGGGGTCACGAGTCGCGCCAGGACGAGATAGGCCGCGAGGGTGAGTACTTGGCTCAGCGCAAAGCCGGCTCCCGCGAGCGCCGTTCCTCGCACGACCGTACCCGTGAGGCCCTCGGCGGCTGCGGCCTCACCCTCGCCGTGGTCAGGTGTGCGGTCCACGTCTCGAACCGGATTGGGTTCTCAACGGCTCACTCCGAGCCGGCCCGCGAGTCGCCGCGCCCGGGCCCTGGGTTGCGCGGGCAGGGTGCGCCACGCTCGGCGCAGGCGATCTACGGCCGCTGCGTTGATGTGCGCCTGGTGTCCGCGAGGCGCCAGGAGGATGGTGCACACCGCGCGAGACGAAGTCGCGAAACGGCGCTTGAACGCCTCGTCTCCGCGCAGCATGTCGTACTCCGAGGCCCCGTCCTCGATCGCCTGCCTGATGGTCTCTGCGAGCAGGAGAAATCCGGGGCTCTGGCGGGACCATGCCGGATCGAACCCCGCCTGGTAGTAGGACCACCGCCCGCCCATCAGCCACCCGTAGAGCGCCGCGATCGGGACCTCATCCACCTCCATCACGGTGAGCCGCAGCCACCCTCGCTCGAACGCCGCCCGCGCGAACTCGAGGTGAAATTCCCGGACCGTGGGATCCGCGAGGGCGGAGCTCTCGGAACGCTCGGCCCACCGAGCGTCGTGCAACCTGAGCAGGGTGGCGAGGTCGGCGGCGACCTCGTCTGAGCTCCCCGAGCGGCGAAAGCGCACGTCGTGGTCCCTGCGAAGGGAGCGCAGCTTGCGGCCGAGTTGGCTGCGGAGCTGGCGGCTCCGGCCCCCGAGATATTCGTCCCAGCTGGTTCCCGCCAGTTCCACGAACGGCAGGGTCGCTTCGCTTCGCTCGACGGTCGCCAGCGGAGCTGGGAATGTCTTGGCCAGCGCACGCCACCATTTCCCCCGCGCGTCGACGTTCTCGAGCAGGATGGAGCGAAGGCCACGGCCGGGCGGCGCGATGGCGGGCGCCGCGGCGGTGGCCACCGCCTCCTCGTCACCTGCGTCCGCGACCGGGTGGAAGTGGTCCCCGATCGGGCACACTCGGAGCTCGCGACGACCGTTGCTCTTGGAGCTCACGAGTGGGAGCAGGCCTCGAAGCGTCCCGCGAGGGGTGCGGACCACTGCCACGTGCGGCTCCCAGCCCTCGCCGAAGTGGCGCAACCAGGCCAGCAACCAGTCCGGCGTCAGAAAGGCGTTCCCGCGCCGCTCGGCGAGGGCGCGCCATTCCGCGGCGAGCGCCGCGACTTCGCCGATCTCGGTGACCAGCTCGGTGCGATCTGCCGTTTCCACAGGGCCGGCTTGGCTTCTCATGCGACCCCAGTCCGGCGGATCACGACGGGCACCGTCCGGATCAGGATCCCGAGCTCACGCCACAGCGACGTGTTCCGAAAGAAGCTGATCTCGAGCCTGCATCGCTCGGTGAAGTCCATCGAGTTCCGGCCCATGACCTGCCACGGCCCGGTCAGCCCGGGCGCGAAATCCAGACGCTCGGTTTGCCAGAAGCGGTAGGTGTCCGAGGCGAAGCTGGTCGGGCGAGGCCCGACCAGGCTCATGTCGCCCCGGAGGACGGACCAGAGTTGGGGAAGCTCGTCGATGCTCGTCTGCCGCAGCATGTGGCCAAGTCGCGTTACCCGTGGATCATGTTCGAGCCTGAAATCCGGCCAGGAGACCGAGCTTCGCTCGCGCAGTGACTCCTTGAGCTCATCCGCGTTGGGCACCATGGTGCGGAACTTGGCGATCCGGAATCGGCGCCCCAACCTGCCCGAGCGGGATTGGCGAAACAGAATCGGCGCCCGGGGGCAATCGATCTTGACGGCGAACGCGACCGCCACCAGAAGCGGTGTCAGCAGGATCAGTGCTGTCGCGGAAACGACCATGTCCATTGCTCGCTTGACCACCAGATAGGCGAGGCTGGGGGGGCCCAATGTCGTCATCCCGTTTCCGTCCTCGTCTCGTCGGATCACGCGGGCCAGGCATCGACCTACTCGAAATTAGTTGGGGGCGGGCCGGGGTCTGGGGGAAGATCCCCCGCGGGAAGGGGGGTAGTTTTCTCCCCCACCGAGACCGCGCCTGACGCTCAGGATCCGAGCTTCAGCTTGACGGGCGTCCCCGGCGGGACTTCGGTGCCGGCGGGCGGCTTCTGTTTAGTCACCCTTTTGCCGCCCTTCCTCTTCACCTTGCCTTTGCAGCCGGCGGCCTGCAGCTTCTTCGTCGCCTTCTTCACCGTCTTGCCCTTGACCTTCGGGACGATGCAGTTGGAGACGATGGTTGCGTTGAAGCCGAGCTCTCGACTGCGGCTGGTGCTCGCGCTTCTCGGTGCGGCGTTGTCGGTCAGGGGGGGAGCGTAGAGGTCGATGGTGGCGCCTGGCGTGGCGTCGCTATTCCCGATGGTGGAGCTGGCGGAATCGGAGGCCAGGCCGATGCTGTCGCCCGCCCTGATGGGCAGCCTGGCGGGGAAGGTGACGATCCCCGGTTCGAACGTTTCACCGTGTGTCGACGCCGTACTGACGAACCCGCCGCCGGATGGGTGAAGGACCTGAAGCGTCCAGCCACCCGATGCACTCATGACGTTCCAACTTCTGATCTGGCCGTTGAATGGCGCAACCAGCGTGGCGCCCGGAAGCGCGGCCTGCCGAACGGTCGCCGAGATCGCGATCTGATCGCTCGGGAGCGCGTTGGTCAGTGGACTCCCGAGTGTCACAGTCGCGGCCTGCGCAGTGGAAGCGCCGAAGAGTGAGGCGGCCCCGGCGACTCCCGCAGCAGCGACCTTCAGCCTGATCGAGAAGCGAAGCACGGAGGCGCCTACCGCTTGATCAGCCTTACCTTCACCGACCGGGTGCTCGCGCTTCCGCCGGTGGGGGTGAAGGTGATCTCGGGCCTCACCTTCACCTTGCCGGTCGCGTTCAGCTTCCGCTTCTTCCTCCCCTTCGGCTTGATCAGCAGCCGGACCCTGCCGGGCGCACGTACCTGCTTGCTGGTGACGGCGGCGTTGGGGACCCTGACGCCCCTTCCCGATGCGGTTAGCTGGCCGGGGTTCGGAACATTGACAGCGATCGTGGCGGTGCCCTTTTGCTTGTTGTGGGTGATCGCGCCGAGGGTGAAGGTCGAGATGGGGTTGATGTCGGCGTTGAGCGCGATCTCGAGGAAGTTCGCCCCGCTCGGTGCCCGCCCCGCTCCGCCGTCGGCGAGCCTTGGCTGCCACTCGTTACGGAAGGCGGCGTTGCCCGCCACGAAGAACTCCGCGTCGGGCTCGAAGAAATCGGGGTCGCAGCAGTCGAGCCCTATGTAGTCGCCGATCTGGATGGGAAGCTGTACGCCGTAAGAGGTCGTTGCATGTATCGGAGGTGTCACGGATGGAGAGGTGCCCGCTCCGGTGAACATCCCCCTGCCCATCGGCCTGACGATCCGGAGGTTGGTCACCCGCGTGGAGTCCCCGACGCGGATCCGCCACCGCGCAACCGTTCCGTTGACGGGCGAGGAAAGCCCACCGGGAGCCCGGCGGTTCGACGCGAGCGAAGCGTTGCTGAAAGTCGGGCGTGGGGTGTAGTGCGCTGCGCTGTTCGGCACCCGCCCCAAGTTGCTTCCGATCGTCACGACCGCCCCCGAGGGCGGGGCGCTCGCCGCGAGCAAAATGACTGCGAGCAATGGGGCGAGAGCAAGACGCTTGAGACGCCGTTTGCCGCCCAGACATTGGAGCCGCCGTCCTCGCGGCCCCTTGATACAGGCCACGTCACTCACCTTACCCTCCGGTGGGCAACCTAGTCGGGTCGGGTCGGCTGGGGGCCGGAAAACGCCGGCGCCGGGAAGTGGGCATCGGCCCCTGCCTACGGGCCGTCATTGTTGTTGGCGACGGTGACGGGGGGCTGCACCGGTTCCGGGGGTGCCGGTTGTGATGAGACTGGAACCTGCGGTGGTGCCGGTGCCGGCGCCGGCTTCGGCTGGGGTGCGGGCGTGGGCTTCGGCCTTGGTGCCGGCGTGGGCTTCGGCTGGGGTGTGACCGCGGGCGCCGTCCCACCGGCCTCCCCTGTTTGAACGGCCGACCCACCCGGTGCGCCGGTGCCGGGACGACTCTCCCCAGAAATTTGGCCCCTGGCCTGCTGGTTGCGGTCGCCCCGCGGCGCGGCAATCTCCACGCTCGGAGGCTTCTCCTGAGCCTCGAAGGCGAATCCCGGACCGAAAGCGGCTTGGGGCGACCCCTTGGAGGAATCGCCGCCGTCGGTGGCGGCAAGCAATCCAAGCAGGATTACAAGCAGGCACATCAGGATCGCCGTTATCCACGCGATCCGCACCATCATGAGGCCAGTCGAAGGAGTCAACTGCCTATTCCTCAGACGGGGACGCGCAACCGTTGTGCGGCCTCGACCGCCTCTTGGCGCGAGTGCACTTTGAGCTTTCGCAGGACATTCTTGGAGTGGGTGTGGACGGTTTCCTCCGAGAGGACAAGCGTTTCGGCAATCTGTTTGGTGCCCTTGCCCTGGCAGAAGAAGTCCAAGATCTCCCACTCGCGCTCGGTCAGCGGGCTGTGTACGGGCCGCATCCCGATGCCGGCTTCGGGGAGGTCGCGCAGACGCTCGATCAGCCGCATCGTCAGCTTCCTCGAAAAGGCAGATTCACCGCGGACCACGCTGCGCAAGACTCGAGCCACAGTCTCCAGCGGCACATCCTTGGAAAGGAATCCGCATGCTCCCGCACGCAAGGCCTCCAGCTGGGTCTCCTCGGCATCGTGCTGCGAGAAGATGACGACACGAACCTCCGGAGCCTCATCACGGAGCTGCCGCGTTGCGGTCAGCCCATCGAGCCCGGGAAGCGAGGCTTCCATCAAGACGACATCGGGGCGGTAGTGGACCGAGAGCTCAACGGCCTCGCGGCCGTTGGCTGCCTCGGCTGGGATGACGAAGCCTGCCTGGTCCTGCAATGCGTCCCGAATCACTCGCCGAGCGATCGGGTCTGGCTCGCCGATGATGACGTGAACGCCGGAAACCTTGAGCTTGGCCATCCCGGGCATCCCTTCCCGGTTGCGCTTTCTTCTG
>DATDJZ010000123.1:0-14683 GCA_036520315.1 Solirubrobacterales bacterium
GTCACGGATCGACGATGCGGTCGCGCGACTGCGTGACGTATCGGGCGAGGCCGGCAACAAGGCGCAGGACCAGGTCTCGAACTGGCGCGACACCCTGGACAACGCGACCCAGGACGTCCGCAAGGAGCTCGCCAAGCTGGCGGTGCGGGCCCAGACCTCGAGCGAGGCGCTCGACGAGATCGCCAAGGAGATCGACGACCGCCGCGCGACGCTGAAGTAGCCGCAGTGGTGGCGCCTCGGCGCCCCTCGCATCAGTCCTGCAGCTTGCGGTCGATGGACCGCAGCACACCCTTGCGGGACTTGTTGCGCCGCTCGTAGTCGCGGACTCGCCGCAGCTCGGCGCGGCTGAGCCCCTGGAGCCGGTGGTCGATCTGCCGGACCGAGAGATCGTCGTAGGCAGTGACCGGGAACCCGGGGACGCGGGCGGCTCTCCTCACCCTGTCGGCGCCGGCGAGCGGCTTGTCCGCGGCCTTGACGGCGCGCTTCCGGGCCTTCTGGGCGCGACTTCCGACGTGCTGGCGCGCACGACCCGGGGCCTCCCTGGCCTGCGCGAGCAGGCGCTCGAGCTGGCTGATCAGGTCATCAGCCTGGTCCCGGCCGCGGGTGACGAGTCGGCTGATCATCTCGTCGGCGTCGCCGCGCGTCATCCGGCCACGGCGAACGGCGTCGTCGAGCACCTCCTGGAGCCGGTCACGAGAGATCGTGACGGTCTTCTCCAGCGCCTCCCGGAACGCCTGGACGCTCTGCTCGGCGCGTGAGCTCTGCTCGGCGCGTGAGCTCTGATCGGAGGCCGCCTTCCCCTTTTTCCCCTTGGACGCCGTTGCCATCGGCCGGGACTATCCCACAGTCGAGAACTTTCCAATCACCGGGTTGTGGTCGGAGAGACGAATCAGCCGTCCGGTGGCGGGATCGTCGACATCCCGCGCCTCCGGAGGCGGGGCAGCGGGATGCTCGACGAGCTGCAGGCCGCGCACGAGCAGGTGGCTGAGCCTGTCCGGCGCGGTACGCGGGGCGAGGCCGTAGCGCCCCTCCAGCTGGTCGAAGACCGCGCTCGCCTTCGGGCGGACGTTGAAGTCGCCGCCGAAGACCAGCGGGCCGGAGCCGGCGAAGTCGGTGGCGTGGCCGGCCGCCTCCAGAAGCTCGCGCTCCGCCGAGGGAGGACTGGTGCTGACGTGGAGGTTCGCGACACGGAGGCCGGACTCGAGCCGGGTCAGGGCCATGACGCGGGTCTCCGGCTTGCGGGTGAGCACGACGCGGCGGCGCTCCGCGATCGGTCCGGCCCCGGCGCGGACCAGCGTGGTGTTGGAACCGCCCTCCCAGGCTCCGAGCAGGTCCGGGCGCCAGCGGCCGATCAGCGAGGTCAGCGGCTGGAACCAGTTCCGGCCGCTGAACGCCCGGTGCGATTCGGCGTCGCAGGCCTCGGCCATCCGGCCCCTCCAGCCGGGAGGGAATTCCTGGAAGAGGGCGACGTCCCAGTCGATGCCGCGGATGAAGGAGGCGAACTGCTCGAAGAGGTCCCAGTTCGCCTGCTCGTAGCGCTCGCCCAGACGCGGCCCGCGGCGGAAGTTGCCCTTGTGGGCGCGCAGCTGCAGCTCCGGCTCGGGCGGCCAGTCACGGCCGTGGAACACGTTCCATGTCATCGCGGTGAGCTGCACGTGCCTAGTATCGGCTGCTCGATGGTTCCACCTACCGCCCAGCTTCCGGCCAGCAACTTCCTCACCGGCGAGGAACTCGACCGCGACGAGCTGCTCGGGCTGCTCGAGCGCGCCGAGGAGCTCAAGCGTGGCCGCGAGCAAGGCGAGGGCCGCGATTCGCTCGCCGACCGCTCGGTGGCGCTGATCTTCGAGAAGCCTTCGACGCGCACCCGCGTCTCCTTCGAGGTCGGCGTGGCGGAGCTCGGTGCGACGCCGATCGTCCTGCGGGCGGACGAGCTGCAGCTGACGCGCGGGGAGTCGATCGCCGACACCGCCCGGATCCTCTCCGGCTACCTGCACGGAATCGTGATCCGGTCGGGCTCAGAGGAGCGGGTTCGCGGCCTGGCCGAGGAAGCGAGCGTCCCGGTGATCAACGGACTGACACCGCAACACCACCCCTGCCAGGCACTCGCCGATCTGCTGACGCTGAAGGAGCGCTTCGGCGGGCTCGAGGGGCTGCGACTCGCCTATGTCGGCGACGGCAACAACGTGGCGCGGTCCCTAGCGATCCTGGGGCGGACCGCCGGGATCGAGGTGGTGATTGCCAGCCCGGACGGCTATCGGATCGAGGACGGCCTCGCCGAGCTCACCGATGACGCGCGCGTGGCGGCCGCCGGGGCGGACGCGATCTACACCGACGTCTGGGTGAGCATGGGGGACGAGGAGGAGGCGGAGAGGCGGCGCAGCGATCTGGCTCCCTACCAGCTCAGCGACCAGCTGCTCGACGCTGCCTCCGAGCGTGTGATTGCGCTCCACTGCCTGCCTGCCCACCCGGGCGAGGAGATCACCGCCGGGGTGCTCTACGGGGAGCGCCAGGCGATCTGGGAGCAGGCCGAGAACCGGCTGCACGCGCAGAAGGCTCTGCTCGAGCTGCTGCTGGGCGGCTAGGCGCTCGGGTCGCTGGGCTCGCAGACGACGACCGGGATTCGCCTGCCGGCCATGTCGGCGCGCCGCTGGTAGTCGTCGTAACCGGGGTAGAGCGTCGTGGCGAGTCCCCAGAGACGGTCGCGCTCCTCACCCTCGGCCTCGCGGGCGCGATATGCGCCTCCCTGGCCGCCGGACCAGAGCTCGACGTCGGGATTCGCACTCAGGTTGTGGAACCAGCCGGGGTGCTTCGCCTTGCCGGTCTGCGAGGCGATCAGGATCACCTTGTCGTCGTCGCTGAAGTAGAGGAGGGGCGTGGTGCGCTTGATGCCGCTCTTCGCTCCTGTATGGGTGACCAACACGGTCGGGGCCCCGCTGGGCATCTTGAGACGTCCCCCGCTCGCACGCATCAGGACGGGATCGACCTTGTTGGCCACGTTCAGCGCCATCCAGCCGCCGAAGCGGCCCTTTGCGAGCCAGCGGGTCGCCCGCTGCAGCGGGTTGCGCGGCGTCTCAGGGTCGAACTCGGGCACCCGTCCCACGGGCGCAGCCTAGTCGAGCGTCGACGGGTTAGGCGGCGTTCTGGTCTTGGTCTGACGGGTCGCGCTTCCGCCGCCGACCTGCCTGCGATGTTCGTGGCGGGCCGTCGAGCCAACGCGGCTCCTCGAAGTCCGCGTACTCCTGAATGGCGCCATAGATGTGCTGGACGAGCCGAGTGCTTCTGGCGACCGCCAAGAAGCAGACGCCAGATGGCAGCGAGCGCTTCTTGCCGCTGCTCGACGGAGCCGCTGATTCGCCCCTGCCTAGACTTGCTGCCGCGGCCCCGTCGTCCAACGGCTAGGACATCAGGTTTTCAACCTGGGAACGCGGGTTCGACTCCCGCCGGGGCTACTTTGCGAGGAACGCCCGGCAGCGCCGCGCCTTCTTCGCAATCGCCCCGGCTCGCACCGTGTAGCCGGTGGCGTTCGGGTGGACGCCGTCGGAGCCGAACCAGCTCCGGTGGTGCGCGGCGATCCCCACCCAGTCGACGATGCGCAGGTGCGGGTTGCGAGCGGCGATCCGATCGAGTACGTGGTTGTACCCCGCGTAGCTCGCCCCTCCGACCGCAGGCCGGACGATGTTCGGCCAGACGATGCAGCCGCGCTTCCCGACCACACGAAGCGACTTCCTCACCGACGCCTCGAAGCTCGAAACCGCATGCGGATCGTCGTTCGTGCCGAGGCTCGCCACCACCACCGGCGGCAGACCGCGGTGCCGACGGGCGAGCTCTGACGCGCCCTCCGGCGCGTGCTTCGAGATCGAGACCGAGCTCCGCACCCGCCAGCCCCGCAGGTAGCGGGGGAGGTAGGGCTTGGTCCCGACGCCCAGCGAGTCTCCGACGACGAGCACGTGCTTCGCCGGCGCCCGGCCCGAGCCCTTCCCCTTGTCCCGTGCGCCCTCCGCGGCCGGCGCCACGGAAATCCCGGCGATCAGAACCATCACGAGCGCCGCTCTCATTCGCCCACCCTGAGCCCGCCGCAACCCTGCATCGCCTGCGCTGTCGCCTCCGCCCTCGCCTGATAGCCGCTCGGCGTCGCGTGCACCCCGTCCGAGGACAGAAAGCCAGGGTCTGACCGGACGATTCCCGCCCAGTCGAGGATGGTCAGATTCGGGTGAACCGCCGCCGCCCGGGCGAGGACACGGTTGTAGCTCGCATAGCTCACCCCGTTGTACGGCGGGCGGACGATGTTCGCCCAGATCACGCACCGGCTCGGTCCCGCAGCCCGGAGCACCGCCTCCACCGATGACCCGAAGCTCGACACCGCGCTCGGATCGTCATTCGTCCCCAGGCTCACGACGAGCACCGGCGGCAGCTCCGAGGTGCCGAGGATCTCGGAGACCCCCTCATCGGTGTGGCGGCCGGTGTAGGCGGAGGTCTCGATCCGCCAGTCGGGGAGCAGTTGGGCGAGTGGCGCCTCGGTCCCCACCGCGAGGGAGTCCCCCACGACGAGCACGCGCCCGCTACCCGCGGCGGCGCCCGGGGTGGGCTCTCCCTCGGCCTCCGGCTGAGGCGTCGCCGGCGGGGCCGGCGTCGGTGCGCTCCGCGGCTCCCCTGCCAGGGTGCCGGCCAGCGCCAGGAAGATCAGCACCAGGGTCCCCACCGACCGAACCTAGGAGGCGGTCACCGCGCTGTCAAGCGGGACCGGATGTTCATTCGCCTAGGCTTGCGGCAGGTGCTCCCCGAGATCAACATCGGACCGCTGACGCTACAGACGTTTGGGATCTGTTTCGCCGCCGCCTTCCTCGCAGCGGGGGCCCTGATCTGGCGCCGGCTCGGGGAGCTCGGCAAACCGGTCGACTGGGCCTACGAGATGGGCTTCGCAGCCCTGCTCGGCGGTTTGATCGGCTCCCGCCTCGACTTCATCATCGAGAATTACAGCGACGTCAAGGGCGATCTGCTCGGCAACGTCTTCTCCGGTTCCGGGCTGGTCTGGTACGGCGGTGTCATCGGCGGCGCGATCGCCGTGCTGCTCTGGGCCTGGTGGCGCAACTACCTGAACCTTGGTCTCCTCGATCTCGCAGCCCCGGCTCTCGCCATCGGCTACGCGATTGGACGCTGCGGCTGCCAGGTCTCGGGCGACGGGGACTACGGCAGGGCCTGGGACGGCCCCTGGGCGATGTCCTATCCCGACGGCACCAAGCCGATCGACACGCCGGTCCACCCCACCCCGATCTACGAGACGCTGGCGATGGGCCTCGTCGCTCTGCTGCTCTGGCGTCTGCGGGACCGGCTCACCAACGGCCTGCTGTTCGCGCTCTATCTGCTGCTCGCCGGCACGGAGCGCTTCCTGGTCGAGTTCATCCGCCGCAACGAGGACGTCGCGATCGGCCTCACCTTCGCCCAGTTGCTCAGCTTGGCGATGATGATCGCCGGCGGGGTCTGGCTGCTGCTCGCATTCCGCCGCGCGCCGCGCCCCGCCACGGCCTGACGCGTCACAGCGCATTCACACCGGTGGTCATCGCCTCAGGTATCACCGCTGCGCATGCCAATCCACGAAAGGAGGCGAGATGAACGACGAGCTCCCGGAGGTACAGGAGGAGCAGCCGCAGGCTGAGGAGGCCATGGACGGGGCCGCGGAGGAGAGCACGGACGAGCCCAGTGCCGAGGCTGAGGCCGCGCCCGAGAGCGAGACGGTCGCCGAGAGCGAGATGGACGAATCCGAGGAGTCCGACCAGGGGGAGGACTCGGAGGAGCAAAAGTCCGACGAGCCCTAGCGGCTAGACCGAGCGGAGCAGGCCGCCGTCGAGCGGGATCACGGCTCCCGTGAGATAGGCGGCCCGCTCCGAGCACAGAAACGCGACCAGGTCGCCGTACTCCTCCGGTCGTCCAAGCCGGCGCGCCGGGATCCGCTCCCTCGCCGCCGCCTCGGCCGCCTCCACGGAGCCGTGGCGATCCACAGCCCGGTCGGTGGCGAACATGCCGGTGGCCACGCTGTTGACGGTGATCCCGTCGCCGGCGACCTCGTCGGCGAGCGTCTCCAGCAGCCCCAGCGCCGCCAACCGGTTCGCGTTCGACAGCGTCAGCCCCGGGAGCGGCTCGCGGATCGAGCTCGAGGCGACGTTCACGATCCGCCCCCAGCCCTGCTCCCGCATCCCCGGGAGCACCCCCTCGATCAGAACCCGCGGCGCCAGTACCAGCGAGCGGAAGGCGGCCTCCCACTCGTCCAGGGAGTTGTCAAGCGCCCCGCCGGGCGGTGGCCCACCCGTGTTCGCGACCAGGATCTCGATTGGGTCGAGGGCCCCGGCCACCTCGCCCGGCAGCTGCCGCAACCGGTCCAAGTCGCCGGTGTCCGCCGGGAACTCCCGCACCTCACCCTCGATCTCCTCCGCCGCGGCCCGCAGCGCCTCCTCCGATCGGCTCGAGATCGCCACCCGCGCACCCTCACGCGCCAATGCCCCCGCGATCCCCTTGCCGATCCCGCGGCTCCCGGCCATCACCAGCGCCGTCCGCCCCTCGATGCCTAGGTCCATCGCAGTCCTCGCGGCCGCCTCGCCAGCCAGGCGCACCATGCGGCGAACACGGCGACGGCGATCAGCACGCCCAGCCAGTGGACTCCGGCCAGCACCGCCACAGCGCTGGGTACCCCGGCGAGAACCGCTCCGAACAGCACCCCTCGGACGTCGAGGTGGAGAGCCCACGCGGTCAGCGCCGCGCACGCCAGCCAGGCCAGCGGCCCGGTCAACCAGCCCCAGTCCTCGAAGAACGAGTGCGGCAGCGTGACCGCCAGGATCAGCGAGAGGGCGGCCACCGCCAGCACCTGCGCGACGGCGGCCCGCCAGAGAACGGAGCGGTCCATCAGCCGGTGAGCTTCGCGAGGTAAGCGGAGTCGTCCGGCGGCAGCCCGGGAATCGGCTGGCCGTCCCAGGTGATCCCGTCGGCCATCGCCACGAAGAGCTGCTCGCGGTCACGCAGACTGAGCTTCTCGAAGCGTCCCAGGGCGAGGAACGAGTAGAGCTTCGGCATCGCGTCCCGCCAGCCGTGGTCCGTGCCGTGGATCGCCGTCAGGTCGTGGATCGTCTTCGGCGCCTCGCGGAAGGGCTCCTTGAAGATCTGCGCGAAGACGGCGAAGTCGAGCTGCGACTCTCGTCCGGGCGGGACCTGAAGCATCTCCTGCTCCGGCGCCAACAGCCCCCGTTCGAGCTCCTCGGGCTCCATCAGCAGGATGCCGTCCGTTGGACGCGGGTTGCACTCGATCATCACCAGTCCCTCGCTGGTCTCGATGAAGTCGAGGGACATCTGGCCGTTCCAGCTCAGGTCCGAGCCGAGCCGCTCGACGGTTGGGAGGGTGTCCTCGGGGTCGACCGAGAGGAACTGGATCCCCGTCGAGTGCTCCCACTGGCGCGGCGCCCGGTAGGACATGTGGGAGGCGACCTTCCCCTCGTGCAGGGCGGAGTAGGTGCAGTGCATCGGCCCATCGACGAACTCCTGGACCAGCCACGGATTCGCCTCGGTCGGGTGGCAGTCGCTGGGAGGGAGATGCCCAGCGAGCGGCCCGGTGTTGGTGCAGAGCCCGACCCCCCCGCGCGAGAAGGCCGCACGTGCGAAGTAGGCCGGGAAGCGCCCGATCGCCTCCTCCAGTTCCGCCCGGCTGTGAGCGAGGACCGTGTGCGGGGTGCGGATCTCGAGCCGGTCGCAGAGCTCCTGGAAGGTGCCCTTGTCGTGAACCTGGGCCAGCGTCCGGAACGGCGGCGCGTAGAGCCGCGTCACCGCCGAAAGCCGCTCGTGCTGGGCGGCGAGGTAGAAGACCTCCTCGGACATCGGCAGGACCAGCTCGATCTCGTTCTCGCCGGCGATCCGCTCGATATCGGCGGCGAATCCCTCCGGATCTAGAGCAGGCGAGGCGGTGACGAAGTGGCCCGACAGGTAGCGGGAGTGGTTCCCCGGCGAGTTCTCGTAGCTGTCGGAGGCGTAGACCTCGTGGCCGCGCTCGCCGAGCTTGCGGATCGCGTCCAGCGCGAACGGCATGCGTGAGCTGGTCACCAGCACCCTCATCGAGGGCAAAGCGTATGCCGATCTCGGCTAGCGGCGGTGCCTGCGCTTGCGGTGCTTCTTCTTGTACTTCGCCTTCGTGCTCGGCGCGGCCGTCACCGGATCCCCGAGCGGCATCGTGACGTGGATGTCGTTGAAGGTGACCGCCCCCGCCGAGCGCTGCAGGTCATAGAGCGAGGAGGAGGTGTCAGCTGGAGGGTGTAGCCGCCGCCGGCCGGCGCGCGTCCCGCGACCAGCTCGAGGTCCCTCGAGATCGTGTGCTGCTGCCCGTCGAGGGTCACCGGGATCGGAGTCGTCATGTTGCCCAGGACCGTGCCGTTGCGCGGATTGACGAACTGCGCGTAGATCCAGGTCTTCTGCGGGGCCGCCGTGCCCTGGTAGGTCAGGTCGACGTGAGGCGGGCCGACCACGTTGGCGTCGGCGCCCGGACCGGCCACGGGCACGTTGACGGCGTTGACCGCCTGCGTCGCGAAGATCAGCGCGCCGCTGCCCTGACCCGGGAGCGGCAGCGTGCCCGACCCGGAGCCGCTTAGCTGGCCGGCCGGGCGCAGCGGATAGGCGTCGCTGGAGCGCACCTGCCCGTCGTCCGCGATCCAGGCGAACTTCGGCCCGGTGTCCACGTCCTGGCGGCCCCGTAGGTAGCGGTCGAACCAGGCGAGCTGGCGCTCATCGAGGTAGGCCGACCCGGGCCCCTGGCTCGTCAGGCAGACGCCGTGGCCGCCGCAGAACCAGAGCATCTTCACGGGCACGCTCTCCATCGAGGTCCGCCCGCGGCGCTTCTTGCGCTTCTTGCCCGTCCGCTTCTTCGCCTTGGCCTTGATCACCGCCGTCCGCCACGGGTTCTCGCCGATCCACTCGAAGTTCGTCACCGCCTCGTCCAGGGGGAAGAGCGTGTCCACGGTCCCCTGAATCAGCAGGGTCGGGACCTGGACCCGGTCGACCAGGTCGCCCGGGCCATGGGACGCCATCCAGGCGAAGTCGTCGTCCGTCACCGTTCCGCTCGCCAGACCGTTGGTGAAGGTCGAATAGAAGTGCGGATCCTGGCGACCGGCCGCGGTCGCGGGTGAGGTGAGCCCGCCGGGGAGGCTCCCCTCGATGCCCAGGCCGATCAACAGCGAGCCCCAGCCGAACTTGATGTTCCGCTCGGGGAAGAGGCTCGAGAGCAGCGAGTGCCAGGCGATCGTCGGCGCGATCGCGTCGATGCGCTTGTCGATCGCCGCCGAGACCAGCTGGATGCCGCCGCCGTAGCTCGCGCCGGCCATCCCGATCGTCGGGTCGTTGGGACTGGTCGCGCACGTCACCCGGGTCTTCGCCCGGCGCTTGCGCTTCGAGTGGCGCTTGCCCTTTTTCTTGCTCGCCGTGCAGCTCTGATCAAGCTGCGCCTCCGGTTGCTTGGCGACCCAGTCGATCAGTGCCTGGACGTCGCGCCCCTCGAAGCGGGGGTCGTCGATCTGGACCGTGCCACCCGACTGGCCGAAGCCGCGCGGGTCCCAGGTGAGGACGTTGTAGCCGTGGTCGATGAAGTTGCCGATGCCGGGGACGCCGAAGAGCGCGCCGGGGCCGGTGCCCCCGCCGGTGGCCGAGTCGCCGGGCTGACTCCAGCCCGGGCCCTCGAGGATCGTCGGCGCCGGGTGCGCGGGGTCGACGCCCTTGCCGGGGAACCAGTGAGCCGCGATCTCAGTGCCGTCGAACGAGGTGACCGTCACGTCCTTCGCGCTCGCCGTAGGCGCAGCGAGGAGCACGGCCGCGAGCGCCGCCGCGAGAACGAGTCCCCTCCGTGCCTGCCCGGTCACGGCGCGCGAAGCTACCAGCCCGTAGCTCAGCGCGCGCCGGTCGCCGCGGTGCGGCCGGACGCCCGGCAGACGCCATAATCGTGAGCCCAGGGCGGTTAGCTCAGTTGGGAGAGCACTTCGTTTACACCGAAGAGGTCGCAGGTTCGATCCCTGCACCGCCCACTCTTAACCCCTCCTTCTCATCCCCGAGGTTGGCCGATGTCGGTCTGGGTATACGTGTCGAAAGCAGCAGGCCAAGGAAGGAGGGAACGCTGATGTTGTGGCTCATCGCAGGCATCGTCCTGCTCATCATCGCCATCGCCGGAGGTGTCATCGTGCACCCGGTTCTGTTCGCGCTGGCGATCGTCGCGCTCGTGATCTTCTTCATGGGACGCGGCACCCGCACCGTCTGAGCAACGCAACGCGCGCTCCCTCGTGCCGGCTGCCCAAGCCGGGCCGCTCGCTGCCGCCTGCCTACTCAGCGGCAGCGGGCGAGCGCGCGGGCGAGCGGGCGCTCGGTCAGTCCGGCGGGTCGGGCTCTTCGCCCTTTATGTGCTGCGGCATCAGCGCGCCGGCCGAGCGAGAGCGCTCCTTGGCGATCAGCCTGCGGGCCTCGGACTGCTCGTCCTTGGGCAGCAGTGAACGGCGCAGCTCGTGCGCGTTGAAGATCTCGTCGAGGTCCTCGCGGGTGAGCGTCTCGCGATCGAGGGCGTTGCTGGCCAGGTCGTCGAGGCAGCGTCGGTTGAGCTGCATCAGCTGGCGGGCGCGTGCGTAGGCGAGGCCCGCCAGCTCCTCCGCGTTCTCGTCGACGTCGCGGCGGGTGCGGTCCGAGAGCGCGTAGTCGCCGGTCGGCTGGGCCAGAGGAGCGCTGTCGGGCGGCCCGTGGGAGAGGGTCATGCCGAACTCGGTGACCATCTGCACGCAGATCTTCTGGACCCGGGCCAGGTCGTCGGCGGCACCCGAATAGGCTTCGTCGAAGACCTCCTCCTCAGCCGCCCGGCCGCCGAGCAGGATGACGATCTCGTCCATCAGCTGCCTCCGCGAGCGCAGGTAGCGGTCCTCGCTCGGAGAGTGGCCGACGAAGCCCAGTGCGGGCCCGCGCGGCACGATGCTGAGGATCTCGGGCGGGTCGAGGCCGCAGAGCCGTCGGGAGAGGGCGTGTCCGGCCTCGTGGTAGGCGACGATCCTGCGCTCCTCCTCGGTCAGCCGCCGTGACTGCTGGGAGCCGACCGACTGGCGCAGGAGGGCCTCGTCGAGGTCCTCGCGAGCGATTGACATCCGGCCGGCGCGCCCGGCGATGATCGCGGCCTCGTTCAGGGCGTTGGCGAGCTGAGCCCCGGTCAGCCCGGTGGTCTTGCGCGCCACGTCGGTGAGGTCGACCGTGTCGGCGAGGGTCTTGCCGCGAGCGTGCGAGAGCAGGATCTTCTCGCGGCCATCGCGATCGGGTGGCGCGACCAGGACCTGGCGGTCGAAGCGGCCCGGCCTGAGCAGCGCCTTGTCGAGCTTGTCGATCTGATTGGACGCCGCGAGCACGATCACCGTGCCCGGGTCGCGCTCGAAGCCGTCCAGCTCGACCAGCAGCTGGTTGAGCGCCTGCTCGCGCTCCGAGGTCCCGCCGTCCCCGGCCCCGGAGCCACGGTGGCCCCCGACCGCGTCGAGCTCGTCGATGAAGACGACCGCACGCCCGGAGCGGCGAGCCTCCTTGAAGAGTCGGCGGATCCGGGCTGCGCCCCGCCCGACGAACATCTCGACGAAGCTCGAGCCGGAGGCGGCGAAGAAGTCGACGCCGGCGTGTGAGGCGACCGCGCGGGCCAGCATGGTCTTGCCGGTGCCCGGCGGCCCGTAGAGCAGCACGCCCCGCGGGGCGCGCGCCCCGAGAGCCTCGAAGCGCTTCGGGTCCTTGAGCCACTCCGCCACGTCGACGAGCTCCTCCTTGGCCGCATCGACGCCCTGCACGTCCTCCCAGAGGACCGTGCCGGTGGAGCTGGCCTTGACGGACTCGGGGCGGGTGCTCCCCATCGTGCTCCGGAGGAGGACGATGAAGACCGCCAGGATCCCCGCCGAGAAGGCCACCCCGAAGACCGGGTACCAGTCGAAGAAGAAGTCCTGGATGGATGCGAGCAGGGGCATAGGGACGCCTGGACTACCTATCGGCACGCCTGTGGCATGCCTGGACCCCCTTTTTAGGTGCTGCTAGGCCCGCTGACTAGGCCTGGCCGTAAATCATCACCTTGCTGGTGTCGTCCGGATCGGCCTTGATCTGGAACTTGCCGCCTGGCTGGTAGGCGTTGACTGCGTCGGCGGTCAGGTACTGATGCACCGTGGTGTCGTAGCTCTCGGCGTTCTCGAGCTCGACGCTGACCGCGATGTCGTACGCCTTGTTGACCGGATCGGAACCCTCACCCGACTCGGTGACCGAGTTGATCGTGGCGGTGCCCGGGAGACCGTTCTGGTTCAGCTTCATCGCCAGGTTGGCGTACTCGACGTCCCCGGCCGACGGACTCATCTGACCGGCTCCCCCTTGCTGGGTGGCCTGCTGGGCCATCTCCTGCGCCTTCTTGATGTTGTCCATCAGACCCATCTGCTTCTCCCAACATCGCGGTCTTGGACGCCGGACTCTAACCGGCTGCCGTTCGGATAGGTTGCCTTTGGACAGAAGGAGGAGGAGGTTTGGACGCAACACAACTGAAGCGCATCCCACTCTTCGCGGACGCATCGAATGAGGACCTCGCGAAGGTCGCGACCTTCGCCGAGTCGAAGGAGGTCCCCGACGGTGAGGTCGTCGTTGAGGAGGGTGGCTTCTCACGTGAGCTCCTCGCGATCGAGGAGGGGAGCGCCGAGGTGACTCGGGAGGGCGAGCACATCGCCGACCTCGGTCCCGGTGACGTCTTCGGTGAGGCAGGGATGCTCGAGGACTCAATGCGGAGCGCCACCGTCACCGCCACGTCGACGATGAAGCTGATCAGCCTCGGCCACTTCGAAGTGCAGCGGCTGAAGAAGGACGCGCCGCAGGTCTACGCGCGGATCGAGGAGCTCGTCGAGGAGCGCAACCCCTAGGCTATCGCCGTGCGCAGCTCTCCCAGGGTCGGTGAGCTGATCACGATCTCGTCGCCGGCCTTCAGCCAGACCGGTGGTTTGCGGATGCTCCCGACCCCTGACGGGGTTCCGGTCGAGATGATGTCGCCGGGCTCGAGGGTCATCCAGCGCGAAAGCCGGGCGACCAGCTCGGGGACCGAGAAGATCAGGTCCGAGGTCGACGCCTCCTGCATGCGTTCGCCGTTCAGGTCGAGGGTGAACGAGATCGCGTCCGCCGGGCCGGCCTCGTCGGGGGTGACCAGCGACGGACCGCAGGGTGCCGAGCCGTCGAAGACCTTCCCGGGCATCCACTGGGGCGTCGCAAACTGCAGGTCGCGGGCGGAGAGGTCGTTGAGCAGCATGTAGCCGGCGACCGCATCGAGTGCCTCCGCCGCGTCGATCCCATTGCAGCGGCGGCCGATCACGAACGCGACCTCGGCCTCGTAGTCGACCTTCTCGCTCGCCGCGGGCAGGGTCACGGTCGCGCCTTCCGGCGCGAGGGCATTGCGGAACTTGGCGAAGAAGGTCGGCTGCTCGGGCGGTTCTACGCCCTGCTCCTCCGCGTGGGAGCGGTAGTTGAGGCCGATGCAGACGACCTTGTCCGGGTCAGGGACCGGCGGTAGCAGGCGCATGACGCTGGCCGGCTCGACGTCGGCGCCCGACTTCGTTCGCTCGGTCAGCTCTTCGAGCCGGTCATCCTCGATCAGCCGCCGCAGACCCACCGACCGTCCGCGGAGCAGTTCACCGGCGTCGAGGATGCCATTCGCCACCTGCACGCCGGCGCAAACGCCCTCCTCGCCGCGATAGCTGACCAGTCGCATCTCCTCCGGACCCTAATCCGTCACCCCATCCGGCGGTCGCGTTCGCTAGGTTCCCGCGCCAGCAAGAGGGGGGTGAACCCCGCGATCCGAGTAGGAGGCATCGAATGGCAGAAGGGACCGTGAAGTGGTTCAGCAACGAAAAGGGGTTCGGGTTCATCACGCCCGACGACGGCAGCAAGGACCTGTTCGTCCACTTCTCGAACATCTCCGGTGACGGCTACCGGTCGCTGGACGACGGGGCGCGGGTCAGCTACGAGTCCGAGGAGGGCCCCAAGGGCCCGGTCGCGACCAACGTCACCGAGCTGAGCGGCTAGCCTGCGTGTCTGCGGCGGTGGCGCCGTCGCACGCCCTCGGGGGCGTAGCTCAGTTGGTTAGAGCGCCGGCCTGTCACGCCGGAGGCCGCGGGTTCGAGTCCCGTCGCTCCCGTTAGACGTTTCCCCTCCAAATCGCTCGCTTCCGGGCGACGCGGACCACCAGCTGGGCAGCGGCGCGACGCCACGACAACGCCACTACCTCACCGGGGGCCTGCTGCTTGCCCACCCCTCGGGTCGATCAGGGACTCGTCGATCTCTGCCATGTCCTCGGCCCTTAGGCAGCAGCGTCGGGCGCGCACGGTCACATTGAGACGCGCCGGGGTGCGAACCTGAACTGATCGCGATCGGGCCAGAGTAGATGAACGTGCCGGGACCCAAGCTCATTCTCTCGCCGCAGCAGGCGAAGTCAGTTGCCGAGCAGGCCAAGCGTTGCTCACATGTGGAGGTCGAAGAAAGTCGCGCTGGCTACCTGAAGGTGAGGAGCTTCGACCTTGAAGGCGAGCCGATCGACGAGCGGTGGATCGACTCCGATCGCTTCTACGGCACGACGAGGACGTTCGCCGGGACTATCCACCAGGTGACTGATCCCCGAGGACCCGAGACAGAAACTGGA
>DATDJZ010000124.1:0-15006 GCA_036520315.1 Solirubrobacterales bacterium
AAGCCCACCTTCGGCCGCTCGGCGATGGAGGGCCACCACATCCCCAACACCGAGACGATCGTCTCCGGCCCGCTCTGCCGGGATGCGGCGGACTGCCGCCTGCTCGCCTCGGCCATGTTCCGCGAGGAGCTTCCCGCCGCGATGGGCGAGGGTGCGCGCAAGCGCAACCCGTTTGATCAGGGAGTACGAATCGGCGTGGTCCGCCACCCGTACTGGAGCGACTCCGCGCCCGGCGTCCGCGATGCCTGCGAATCGGCATTGGAATCTCTGCGTGCCGAGGTCGACGGCGAGGTGATCGAGGTCGAGATCCCCCGCCAGGAGCTGATCCTCCCGACCGCCGTGCTCGTCGCGCAGGCGGAGGAGGCGGCGCACCTGACACCGGGCAACCTGAACGCGCTCCCCGAGGAGCTCGGCGTGCTCAACCGCGGCGTCCTCAAGCTGCGGGGCCTGATCCCGGGCAGCCTCACTGCCCGGGCATTCGTGGCCCGCGCCCGGTTCCGGCGCGACCTCGCCGCGCTCTTCGAGCGCATCGACCTGCTCGCCTGGCCGACCGTACCGGCGGTTGCCCCGCCGCTCGCCGATCCGATGGTCGAGCTTCCCTCGGGCCCGGCCTCGGCCGATGCCGGCAACGCCCGCCAGGGAGTGATCGCGAACCTGACCGGGGTCCCGGGCGTGAGCGTCCCGGTCGGCCTGGATGGCGGTCTGCCCGTGGGGCTGCAGCTGCTCGCCGCCTGGGGCCGCGACGCGCTCTTGCTCGATGCGGCCGAGGCGCTCGAGCGGGCCACCGACCGCGAGTTCGTCGAGCTGCGGCCGACGCTCCATGAAGCGGGACGCCCCTAACGGCGCGCCCTAGCGCCTGATTGCAATCCTGACTCGATGAGCCGGCGGGGATGGTTTGCGTTCGCGGCGCTCTCGGTGATCTGGGGCGTCCCCTACCTCTTCATCAAGGTCGCGGTCGACGACGGGATCTCGCCGTTCTTTTTGTCCTGGGCGCGGCTCGTCCTGGGTGCCGGCGTGCTCTTCGCGCTGGTGCCGCGGCAGGGCACCGAAATGCTTCGCCGTGGCCCCCGTCGCTGGATCCTCGCCTACGCGACGGTTGAGATGGTCGGGCCCTTTCCCCTGATCGCGGCGGGTGAGCAGCATGTCGACTCCTCGGTCGCGGCAATCGTGATCGCGACCGTCCCGCTCCTGATTGCCCTGCTCGCTCTCCGCTTCGACCACACCGAGCGGCCGACACGCACCCGCCTGCTCGGCATGCTGATCGGCCTGGCCGGGGTCGCCGCGCTCGTCGGGATCGACCTGAGCGGGAAGAGCAGCGAGCTGCTCGGGGCCGGCGCCGTGATGATCGCCGCGGTCGGCTACGCCGCCGGCCCGATGATCATCAAACGGCATCTCCTCGAGTACGACCCGCGCGCCACGATGGCCGCGAGCCTGGCCGTCGCCGCCGTCCTCCTCACGCCGGCGGGCCTGCTGACGGTTCCAGGGTCAGTCCCGCCCGCCGACGCCCTCACCTCGCTGGTCGTCCTCGGCGTTTTCTGCACGGCGGCCGCCTTCGTGATCCTGATGGTGCTCGTCGCCGAGGTCGGCGCTGGCCGCGCCTCGATCATCACCTACATCAACCCGGTCATCGCGGTGGCGCTCGGGGTGATCGTCCTCGGTGAGAGCCCCGGCGCGGGGGCGATCGCCGGCCTGCTGCTCATCCTGGCCGGGTCATGGCTCGCCACGGACGATCGGCTGCCGCCGAACCCGACCGCGATCGTCACGCGGTGGCGGTTCGGCCCGCGGTCGCGCCCTCAGGTGCAGGAACCGACGGCGTTGCGGCAAGCGTCGCCGCGAGCAACAGCGGGGTGAGCAGCGCGAGCCGCTGTGTCGAGGGCGTGGCCAGGTCCTTCGCGGCGACTTCCGCGATCGCCTCGGTCTGGAGCCCGATCAACTCGCTCATCGTCCGGCAGGTGTTCGCCTGCGGAGCGTCATCCTCGACCGAGGCGGCGAGCCCCGCCAGGGCGATGACCTCCTCCGCGTCGGCGCCGACGATCATCCTGCCGAGCGCGACCATCGCGTACGCGTAGACGCGCTCCAGGATCAGGTCGCGATCTCCATCCGCAGGTCCCGGCGCGGGCCCGAGGTCGAGTGGGCCCTCACCCGCCAGGAGACGCTCGAGCTGTGCGGCGCAGACGCCGGTCAGCTGCTCGGCCGAGAGCCCGGCCTCGAGGGCGC
The DNA here is from genome assembly GCA_036520315.1 of Solirubrobacterales bacterium. GTDB lineage: Bacteria > Actinomycetota > Thermoleophilia > Solirubrobacterales > 70-9 > DASUPK01. The sequence continues at coordinate 2,218 of DATDJZ010000124.1, forward strand.
ACCGGATCGTGAGGATCGCATTCAGCGCTGGAGACCCGTAGGGCACGTCGCTCGCGAACAGGATCTGGCCCGGAGGGACGTACGAGAAGAGGAACGTGAGATCGGCGGGAACCCACCAGGAGGTGTCGATGAGGACGTTCGGATGGTCGGGCATGTGCCGCCAGATCCAGCTCAGATCCGAGACGGCAGCGTGCGCGAGGATGATCCGGGTCCGCGGGAACTCCTCCGCATAGGCGAGGCTGTGGCGCCCGAGAGCGGGGATACCGCGCCCCGCGTGGATCAGGACCGGGAGGCGATGCTCGTCGGCCAGGGCGAAGACCTCACGTGCCTCGGACGAACCCATCAGGAAGTCGTCGGAGCGCGGATGCAGCTTGATGCCGCGGGCCCCGAGCTCGATGCACCTCGATCCCTCGGCCACGGCGCCGTCGTTCGGGTTGAGCCGGCAGAACGGGACCAGGCGGCCGTCGGACCCAGCGGCCTCTGCCAGGACCAGGTCGTTGGCGTCCCGATAGCCATCGGGCTCGTGCATCGGGAAGACGACTCCCCGGGCGTGGAGCGGGGCGAGAATGTCGATGAGCTGCTCGCCGGACAGCCGCGCGCCATCCGGGTCGTTGGCACCGATGTGGGTGTGTACGTCGAAGAGAGGGGAGCTCGGCAGGTCCGCGAGAAGTGGCTGGAGCCATGCCTGCAACAGCGACTCGTTGATCGAGGCGGCCAAGGCGGCCAGTCTAGTCTGCGCCCGTGAGCATCCCGTTGGTCGTCGACGCGGAGGTCCGCGACAGGGTCATGCGGATCGCCCAGCAGACCCTGAGCGCGAGCTGGATCGAGGGAGAGCGGGACGGCGTCCCCTTCGCCTACTCGCGGCCCAGCCCGGGCCACTACCCCTGGCAGTGGTACTGGGACTCCTGCTTCCACGCAATCGTCTGGCGACGCTTCGACCGCGCCCGAGCCGAGAGGGAGCTGCGCAGCCTGCTGGACGGCGGGCGCGCTGACGGCTTCATCGGGCACACGATCTTCTGGGACCGGGCGGTCGACTGGCAGCGACGCTGGACGTACAACGTCACCTCGAGGAGCGCACGGAACACCTCGACGATTCAGCCGCCGCTGCTCGCCTGGGCCTGGCGGATCGCGGTCGGGGACCCGGCGGAGGAGCGGCGGATCGCCGCCCATCACCGCTGGCTGGAGGACAACCGAGACCTCGACGGCGACGGCCTGCTCTGGCTCGTGCAGCCCGACGAGTCCGGACTCGACTCCTCCTCGAAGTTCGACGCCGTTTGGGGACGGCACGCCCACGCCCGCCTGCTGTTCCCGTTCCTGATTGCCAGGAACCGCCGCTTCGACTGGGACGCGCGCCGCATCCTGGCGGCGGGCGGCCCGGTGCTCTGCGAGGTGGTCACGAACGTCCTCTGGTGCCTCGCCCGGATCGCGGCGGGCCAGAGCTCGATCACGCCGGCCCTGATCGACCGGCTCTGGGACGAGAGCCGTGGGCTCTTCCTCGACACCGCCCGCGGCGAGGTCGCCAAGGTCGACGACACCGACCCGGCGGGCGGCGACCGCCGGATCCGCGTCTCGACCTGGTCAGCCCTGGCGCCGCTCGCGCTGCCGGACCTGCCCGGGGAGATCGGCAGGCGCCTGGTCGAGGAGCACCTGCTCGACCAGCGCCGTTACTGGCTGCCCTACCCGCCGACCTCGGTCTCCGCCCAGGAACGCAGCTTCGAGCCCCGTAAGTGGAAGGCCCCCCTGCGGCGCCTCTACTGGCGCGGGCCCACCTGGATCAACTCGGCCTGGTTGATCTGGATGGGGTTGCTCCGCCAGGGCTACGAGCCCGAGGCCCTCGAGATGTCGAAGAAGCTTTCCGGCGCCGTCACCAGAGAGCGCCTGCGCGAGTTCTACGAGCCCTACACCGGTGCCGGGCTGGGCGCCCGCGAGTTCGGCTGGTCCTCGCTGATCGCCGAGCTTGTCGAGCCGGACCCCAGCGCGGGGCGCTCCTATTTGGACTAGAGCTATGGGGTGGCGGGAATCGGGATCGGCACCGAGACCGAGACGCCCGCCTGGCAGACGAACTTCCCGACGGTCCGCTTCTTCACCTTCACCCGCACGGAGTTGGTCCCCGTCGGCAGGTTGTTCGGCAGCTGGCCTGACAGCGACCAGTTTCCGGTCGAGTCGGTTGACCTGCCGTCGAGCGTGGACAGAACGACTCCGCCCGAGTCCAGCACCTGGAGCCGCATCGACCGGCCGGGCTCGCACGCGCTGGCTGTGTTGAGCGATCCCTTCGCGGTGACCTTGCCGGACTTGTTGATCTTGGGGCTGCCGTTGAAGAAGATCACGTTCGTCTTCTTCTTCTTGCCCGCCAGCGCCGTTGCGCTGAACGCCCCGACTGCGAGCGCCGCTATCGCAAACACGGCTAGTACCTTCACTGCCCTCATCGGACACCCTCCTCCTTGACGTGGCCGGGAGGCGAGTCTAAGGCTTCGCCATCAGACGGGTTGCGCCTCGTTCGCTGCGGCGCACCCTCGCATCACTTGTAGCGGTAGGTGATGCGGCCGCGGTCGAGGTCGTACGGCGAGAGCTCGATCTTCACCCGGTCGCCCGGCAGGATCCGGATGTAGTGGCGGCGCATCTTGCCCGAGATGTGGCCGAGGACCTCGTGGTCGTTGTCCAGCTTGACGCGGAACATCGTGTTGGGCAGCGCCTCGGTGATCTCGCCCTCCATCTCGATTTTCTCTTCCTTCGCCATCCGCGCCGGGCAGGGTAGCGCCTGGCGAAGGCGCCCCCGGGGATTTGACTCCCGCTCAGCGCCCCTCGAACGTCGCCTTGCCTGGGCCCTCCTTGAGGAAGGTGGCCACGGCGTTCTGCAGATCCTCCGAGGCGAACAGCTCGGCGAAGACGTCCGGCGTGACCTCGTCGGCCTCCTCCACCCCACCCGCCCGGTAGGCGCGGATGATCCGCTTGGTGGCGCCGTGGGCGATCGTCGGCCCGTCCGCCAGGCGGTGGGCGAACCTCATCCCCTTCTCCAGCAGCTGGTCGTCCGGGACGACGCGGCTGACCACGTTCCAGCGCTCGAGTGTGGGGGCGTCGTAGAGGCCGCCGCTCATCACGAACTCGGCGGCCCGCGCCGGCCCGGCGCGCTCGGCCATCCGCTGTGTTCCGCCGGCGCCGGGGGTGAGGCCGACTACCGCCTCCACCAGCCCGAAGCGCGCCGATTCGGTCGCCCAGATCATGTCGCAGCCCAAGGAGATCTCGAGGCCGGCGGTCAGGCAGAGGCCGTGGACCAGGGCGAGCGTCGGGATCGGCAGGTTCTCGAGGCGCTGCACGACCGGGATCAGCGAGCCGAAGCTGTCGGCTGCCTCGCCCTGCTCGACGACCCGCTGGAAGCTGTGCACGTCGACTCCGCCGGTGAAGATGTCGCCCTCTGCCCGCCAGACCAGCGCACGGGCATCGGAGTCCTCGACCTCCTCGATGCACGAGACGAGCGCCCCCCAGGCGTCGTCGCCGAAGAGGTTGAGCGGCGGGTTCTCCAGCACCATCACGGCGACGTTGCCGTCGCGCTCCAGCCTTATGGGCTGCGTTTTCGCCTCTGTGTCACCCATTGTCTCTGACATTAAACGGGTCGCTCCTCGGCTTCGCCTGCGGAGCGCCCTCGCATCAAGGTCGCGATCTTGGCGATCTCGTCGGGGTCACCTGGGGCGGGGACCCAGGGCAGCTTCAGCGGATCGTTCTCGTAGCGGGGCACCACGTGAATGTGGAAGTGGAAGACCGTCTGCCAGGCGGCGGCGCCGCAGGCGTTGATCAGATCGATGCCGTCGGCGTCGAGGGCCTCCTTCATCCGCCTCGACAGCCGCTGCGCGGCGAGGGCCGTCGCGGTCAGGTCCTCCTCACCGATCTCGAGCAGGTCGGCCGAGTGCTCCCGGGGCACCACCAGGGCGTGCCCCGGCGTCGCCGGGTTGATGTCCATGAAGGCGACGGTCCGCTCGTCGGAGTCGATCGTCTCGCTCGGGATCGACCCGGCCACGATTCCGCAGAAGAGGCAGTCAGGGTCCGCCATCCGCGGCGGAGGCTATCGACCGCACAGAAAGGAGCGGCCCGTAGGGGACGGGCCGCTCCTTTCACCTCCGTTGCAGCTTCGTGAGCTACGGAGTCGCCGGCGCGATCGCAATCGGACCGCTGTCGCCGGTGATCTGCAGGCAGTCGAACCTTCGTCCCTTCTTGGTCTTCTTGCCCTTCTTCTTGCTACCGACCTTTCTCGTCACCTGGTCGACCGTGGCGCGCAGCACCACGCTCGCCGTAGGCGGATTGGTATCCGTCGGCTTCGGCAGGGTCGCCGTGTACTTGCCGCTCGAGCCGGTGGTCGTCATCCCGACCTCGGGCCCCACGGTGGTCCCGTTCACGTAAGCGAAATGCACCGTCCTGCCCTTCTTGCAGCTGCTGTTGCTGGAGACACGGCCGCTCGCGGCGACGCTGCTGGTCGTCGCATCGACAGTGGTCGGCGTGACCTCCACCGTGATCGTCCCGCCCACCTGCTTGGCGCTCTTCACTCCGAGCGCGCTCGGCACGGCGACCGCTGCAACAGCGACCGCGCAGACCGCACAAGCGCTGATCAGTTTCTTCATCTCGGACACTTCTCCCTTCCTAGCTTTCGGACTTCCTCTCACCCTCGCAAGCGACGCCCGGCGCCTACGGGTTACGGGCGCTGTGCCACGAACCGAACAGACGTCCAGCGCTAGATCAGCTGCCTGGCCCGCTCAAGCGCTTCGTCACGACCACTGATCTCTCCGGCGAAGGCCTCCGCACGGAGCTCCTCGAGCACCCGGCCCAGCTCAGGCCCGGGCTCGAGCTCGAGCTCGTGCGCCAGGTCGTCGCCCGAGAGCGGCGGTCGCGGCGGACCGTCGCGATGCCAGGCGAGGGCTTCGCGGAGCATGTCGCGGGCGAGATCGAGGTGCGCCTGGATCATCTCCTCGCTCGCCAGCGGCCCCTCGCCGCGCGCGGCGAGACGGTCGGCGACCGTCAGCAGCGTGACGTCGGCCGACACCGGCTCGGTCGCCACCAGGTAGTCGTAGACGGCGCGCCGGGAGAGCGGTCGCTGGTGGATGAGGAAGCCGAGTCGCAGGTGATGAAGCGCGAGCCCCTGGAGGTGGATGCTGAGCTTGCGGCTGACCCGCAGGCGGCGGCCGATCTCGGCGATGATCCGAGCGCCGACCTCGTCGTGCCCGATGAAGGTGACGTATCCCGAGCCCTGGTTACGGGTCTCGGGCTTGCCGAGGTCGTGGAAGAGCGCTCCGAACCGCAGCGCGTCGCGACGGCTGAGCTCGTCGGCGAGCGGCTCCTCGAGAAACGCCTGGATCTCGGGTGCGAGCTCCCCGGCGAAGTCTTCCAGGTCCCGCTCCAGCCCGAGCCACTCCTCGAGCACCGCCAGGGTGTGACCGAATACGTCGAGGTGGTGGTTCGGGTTCTGAACGACTCCCCTGAGCGCCTCGAGCTCGGGCAGGACCACCCTCGTCAGATCCAGCTCGTCCATCAGCTCGATGCCGCGCATCGGCGACCGCCCGGCGACGATCCCGCGCAGCTCCGCGAACTGGCGCTCCCCAGCCGGTTCGGCGGCTCGCGGCGCCGCTGCTCGCGCCATCTCCGCCGTCCCCGCCTCGATCGCGAGCTCATGCCCGGCGGCGAGCCGGGGGGCTCTGAGCAGCCTCATCGGGTCGTCGCGGAAAGCGCTCTCGGATGCAACCCTGAGCAGGCGGGACTCGAAGTCGGCGAGCCCCCCTGTGGGGTCGATCAGGTCGCCTCCCTCGAGCGGCCTGGCGATCGCGTTGAGGGTGAAGTCGCGGGCCCGCAGGTCCTCCTCGATCGTCTCGGCGCGAAGCGCCACCACGTCGACGTGCCAGCCGTCGGTGGGGGCGATCGCGCGCCAGGTCGCGTGCTCCTCGGAGAGCTGAAAGGCCGTCCCGCCCGCCACCTTCGCGATGGCGCGCGCTGCGCTCTCCTCCCGGCCGCGCTCGACGGCGAGATCCGCATCCGAGACCCTCTCGCCGAGCAGGGCGTCGCGAATCGCTCCGCCGACGATCCACACCGGGCCCTGCTCCTCGAGGGCCGTGCGGGCCGCGGCGATCGAGGGCGCCCGATCGAGGGACTCGAGCGAGACGCTCATTCCCGGTACTCCCGCGGCACGCGCTGCGAGATCCCGCAGGTCACCTCGTAGTTGATCGTCTCGAGCCGCGCCGCGACCTCCTCGGTCAGGATTCGGTCGGAGCCCTGCGGACCGATCAGCACGGCTGGCGTCCCCGGCACGACGTCGGTGTCGGGGCCGAGGTCTATCGTGATGTTGTCCATCGAGACCGTCCCGACGAGCGGATAGCGGCGACCACCGACCAGCACCTCCGCGTTGTTGGAGAGCCCGCGACGTACACCGTCGCCGTAGCCGATCGGGAGAACGCCCACCCAGGTGTCCTGCGGCGCGCGCCAGGTGCGGCCGTAGCCGGCGGTCGCGCCACCGGGGAAGCGCTTCACGTCGGCGACGTAGGAGTACAGCTCGAGTGCCGGCTCGAGCGCGTGCTCGGCGGGGTCGCGATGGAAGGGGTCGAGTCCGTAGATCGCGATCCCGCAGCGCACCATGTCGAAGTGCGTCTCCGGGTCGCGGAGCGTGGCCGCACTGTTGGCGGCGTGCACCGTGCAGCCCGGGGCGATCTCCCGAACCGCGCCGGCGACCGGGCGGAAGGCGGCGAGCTGTTCCGAGAGGAACTCGTCTCCGGGCTCGTCGGCGGTGGCGAAGTGGGTCCAGACACCGGCGAGCTCCAGCCTCTGATCCTCGTGGCAGGCACGGGCCAGCTCGATGAGGGCGTCCGGGTCGCGTTCACCCAGCCTGCCCATTCCGCTGTCGAGCTTGACCTGAACTCGGGTCATGTGGGCCCGATCGGCGGAGACCTTCGAGCAGAGCTCCCGGAAGCCCTCCCGCCAGACCGACACATCCGCCCGCGCCGCCAGCGCGGTGCCGAGCTCCTCCTCGGTCAGCGCCCCCATCACGAAGAGCGGCACGTCCGGGAAGTACAGCCGCAGCTCGGCGGCCTCGTCCGCCGCGGCCACCGCCAGACGCGTCGCACCTCCGCGGAGCGCGGCCGCCGCGCAGGCAGCCGCCCCGTGCCCGTAGCCGTTCGCCTTGACCACGGCGCAGAGCTCTGTTCCCTCCCCGATCCGGCTCTTCAACGTCCGGCAGTTGCGCTCGACGGCCCCGGCGTCCACGACCGCCACAGCCCGGCCACTGGGCTCGGCCATGCTCAATACGCCAGTCCCGCGGGCATCGCGTCGATGACATCCCCCGCGATCACCGAGTCGTGGCCCACACGGTCGCCGGCGACGTGACCGGCACGGGAGTGAGCCAGCACCGCTGCGCAGGTGGCGGCGAACGGCTCGACCCCCCTCGCGATCAGTGCTGCGATCACGCCCGTGAGGACGTCGCCCGTCCCGGCGGTCGCCAGTTGCGGGCTGGAAAACGTGTTGACCGCGGTGCGCTGCCCGTCGGTGACGATCGAGTCGTCCCCCTTGAGCAGCACGATCGCGCCGCTTCGCTCGGCCGCCTCCCTGGCGCTCTCCAGCCGTTTGGCCTTGATCGCCGCGGAGTCCCGGTCGAGCAGGCGCCCCATCTCACCCTCGTGCGGGGTGAGCACGAGGGGCGCCTCGCGGTCGGCCAGCGCCTCGATTCGGCCGGCGTGCGCGTTGAGGCCGTCCGCGTCGAGGACCAGGGGCGCGCGGATCCGCCGGGTGAGCTCGCGGGCGAGCCGCTGGGTGCCCTGCTCACGGCCCATCCCAGAGCCGAGCACGACGCACGCCGCCCGTTCGGTGGCACCGAGGATCTGCTCGGATGCCGCGGGGCGCAGCCTGCCTTCGCGGCTCGCGCAGCCGAGCGACATCACTTCGGTCAGCTTGACCTCGAAGATCGACTCCAGGTCCGCCGGAACGGCGACGGTGGCGTAGCCGGCACCGCTCCGGATCGCTCCCAGGGCCGAGAGGCAGACGGCGCCGGTCAGCCCACGCGATCCACCGACGACCACCACCTGGCCGGAGCTGAACTTCGTCGACCCCGCCATGCGATGTGGCGCCAACTCCAGCACGCCGGTGCCGATCAGCCCGGCGGTCGCCTCCACGGGCGCGCCGTCGGGGATGCCGATCGGCGCCACCTGCAGCCTGCCGGCGTGGTCCTTCCCCGGCGCGATCCAGTGGCCGAGCTTGGGCGCATGAAAGGTCACGGTGAGGTCGGCACGCACCGCCCGGCCCTCCACCTCGCCGCTCGAGGCGTTCACGCCGGAGGCTATGTCGGTGGCCACCACGGTGGAATCGGCATCGTTGATCGCGTCGATCGCGGACCCGGCCGGGTCACGCGGGGCGCCGGCGAACCCCGTCCCGAAGATCGCGTCGACGATCAGGCCCGCCCCATCGAGCGCCGTGGCGAGTTCGCCGGCGCCGACGTGACGAGCGCGGTCGAAGCGCTCGAGATTGGCGCGCGCGTCCTCGGAGAGCTGTTCGCCGGGAGACAGCAACAGGGCGTCGACCTCGAACCCCATCTCCCGCAGGGCCCTGGCCGCGACCAGGCCGTCGCCACCGTTGTTCCCCTTGCCGCAGACGACCGCCACCCTGCCTGAGCCAGCGGCCTGAGCCGCCGTCTCGGCGACCGCACGCCCCGCCGTCTCCATCAGCTGCAGGGACGGTACGCCCTGGTCATTGATCGCCCAACCGTCAGTTGCACGCATCTGATCGGCGTCCAGACAGGGATCGAGCCACTCCTCCATCGCGCGGAGCGTACTCAGGGCGGGAGGCGGGCCGGCTGCCCGCCCGGCGCCCGCCCTCAGCCGGCGACTGCGACTGCGGCAGCGGAATCGCGCGAGTGCGTCAGGGAGATCGCGATTTCGGTGTCGCCGGCGACCTCGGCAGCCCGACCATGTAGCTGGAGCTGGGGTGGCTCGCCGCTCACCACCTCGATCTGGCGCATCGGGAGGCCCTGCCCCAGGGCCTTGATCACGGCCTCCTTGGCCGCGAATCGCGCCGCCAGGTGGCGGCCCGGTCGGGCTCGCTCGCGCGCGTAGGCGAGCTCCGCGGGGGTGAACAGTCTGTCTGCGAGGCGTGGGCGCCGCTCCAGCGCGCGCTCCACGCGCTCGATCTCGATCAGGTCGATGCCAACGCTGAGGGCCACTACTTGAGGCCGAGGACGGCCTTCAACTCGGCCTGGTCGCCCTTGCTGCCCGAGCCCGTGACGAGGTAGGTGAGCGCATCCAGGTACGGCTTGGCCTGGACGTAGTCCGGGTCGGACTTGGCGCCCTCCGACTCGGCCAGCCGGAAGACCTTCGGCAGGTCGAGGAAGAAATCGGTGCCCAGGTCTGAGACCTGACCCCTGGCGGTGGAGAAGGTCGGGGAATCCGAGAGCTTCTGGGCCGGCGCGAGGGACTGCTCGGCCGAGTTGGCGCCGTAGCCGATCACCAGCTTGTCTCCCTGCTGCGCGAACTCGACGGGCTGGGGGGCCTGGCTCGGATCGTTGATCTGGAATCCGGTACCGCCGCCGCTGAGCTGGAGCGGCTTCACGCCGCCGCGGCTGCCGAGCTGCACCAGGCTCCGCAGCTGGTTGAGCAGCCGGCCGGTCAGGTCCGGGTCCTTGGTCTGGATCACGAGGGCGCCATTCAGGGTCGGCTCCGTCGTGCCCCGCACGTAGAGAACCGCATTGCCGAGCGCGCCGGTCAGCTGGTCGATCGAGGCGCCGGTCGCCTGCTGTACCTGCCCGAGTCCCTCCTCGAGGCCCGGGATGTCGGAGTCCTTGAGCTGTTCGAGTGTCCGCTTCGCCGCATCGCCCAGGTCGCCGAGCCCGAAGGCGAGCCACGAGTCGCCGGGGACGTCGGCGACCAGAGAGCTCTCGGGAGTGTCAACGCCATTGCTGCCCCCGATGAACTGGAGGTCGAAGCTGCTCGCGGAGGCGGTCAGGGCGCCGGCGACGGGCTCATCGAGCGACTCGCCAGCGCTCTTCTCGAGGATCGCCTGGCTCTGCTGATCGAACTGCTCGGGCCCGATCGAGTCGATCAGAGTCTTGGGAACCGTGTAGAAGGTCCCGAGCCGGTCGCTTGGCAGCTGGTCGAGTGAATCCTTGAAGTCGCTGTCGTCGCCGAGCGACTCGCCCTGATCCGCGTCGACGGCGGCCTTGAATCCCTCCAGGTCGCCCTCCACCAGGAAGTCACCGACAGTGCCGAAGACCTGGCCCGCCTGACTCGGATCGGTTTGATAGGTGGCGCCGTTGTAGGTCTGAGGCGCGGGACTCGTCTCGGTCGTGCCCGAGGCCTTGCGCGCGAAGGCGAGGGCGGCCGTCGAGTTGGTGGTCTCGACGACGGCGGCGCCCTTCTCGGCGTTGTCCGTGAGGGCCGTGAAGAAGAAGCCCGCCTTCTCGCCGAGCCACGGAGCGACATCCTGCTGGTAGTTGATCGGGTGACCCTCGGACTTCGACTCATCCTCGATCAACGAGACGATCTTGCCGCCGGGATCCTGGGTGTTGAGGACCTTGCTGAGCGCCGCCGTGGCGTCCGTCCGAGCCTGGCCAGTGGGCTTCACGGTGGCGTCGAGGTAGAGGGGAGCGTTCGCCGGCACCGCGGCGGCCGGGCCGACGTCGGCGCCGCTGCTGCCACTGTCCCCACCGCAGCCGACGAGGATCGCCGCCGGCACGGCGACGCAGGCGGCAACGATTGCGGGGATGCCACGGCGCCTCACGAGCGCGGAATCGTAGACCAGCTACTCGACGGTCACGGTCTTCGCGAGATTCCTCGGCTGGTCTACGTTGAGACCCTTCTCGCGCGCGACGTAGTAGGCGAGCAGCTGGAGCGGCACGATCGCCACGATCGGCTGGAGGATCCAATCGGTACGCGGCACGAACAGGGTCTGGTCGGAGGCCTCGCCGATCTGATCCGACCCCTCGGTCGCGATCGCGATCACCTCCGCATCCCGCGCCCGGACCTCCTCCATGTTGGAGAGGATCTTCTCCGTAACCGGGCTGTCGGTCGCGACGGCGATCACCGGCGTCGACTCATCGAGCAGGGCGATCGGGCCGTGTTTCATCTCGCCCGCCGCGTACGCGTCGGCCGGGATGTAGGCGATCTCCTTGAGCTTCAGCGCGCCCTCGAGGCAGACCGCGAGCCCGATGTGCCGGCCGATGTACATGAAGAACCGCTGGTCGGCCTCGGCGCGGGCGATCTCCTTCACGGGTTCCTCAAGCGCGACGATCGCCTCCTGGAGCCTCGACGCAAGGGCCTTGAGCTCGGCGACCAGCTCGGCGATGCGCTCCTTCGGCAGCGTCCCGCGCAGCTCCGCAAGTCGAAGACCGAGCAGGTAGATCGCGGCCACCTGGCTGACGAACGTCTTGGTCGCCGCCACGCTCACCTCGATGCCGGAGCGGGTGAAGAGCACGGCGTCGGCATCCCGCGTCGCCTGGCTGCCCATCACATTGCAGATCGCGAGCACCTTGGACCCCCCCTCCTTCGCCAGGCGCATCGCGGCGAGGGTGTCGGCGGTCTCACCGGACTGGGTGATGCCTATGACGAGGTCGTTGGGCCGGTGGACGGGCTCGCGGTAGCGGTACTCCGAGGCGATGTCCATCTCCACCGGGACCCGCGCCCACTGCTCGATCGCGTAGCGGCCGATCAGCCCGGAGTGGTAGGAGGTCCCGCAGGCGACGATCACGATCCGCTCCACGTTGCGCAGAAAGTCGTCGTCGAGCTCGACGTCGGAGAGGTCGACGCCCTCCAGCGTCGGCAGCCGGTCCGTGATCGTCTCGGCGACCGAATCCGGCTGCTCGTGGATCTCCTTCAGCATGAAGGTCTCGTATCCACCCTTCTCGGCGGCGTCCTCGTCCCAGGTGACCTCCTCCGGCTCTCGCTCGACCACGTTGCCCTCTGCGTCCGTGATCGTCACGTCGCCCTGGTGGACGGTGACGATCTCGTCGTTCTTGATGCCGAGGGCCGTGCGCGTCTCGGCAAGGAAGGCGGGAATCGCGGAGGCGACGAAGTTCTCGTTCTCGCCCAGGCCGATGATCAGCGGGCACTCCTTGCGAGCCGCGACCAGGGTGTCCGGCTGCTGCCGGTGCATGGCGACGAACGCATAGTGCCCGCGGAGCTCCCCGTACGCCTTCCGCACTGCCTCGGTCAGATCCCCGTCGTAGTGGCGCTCGATCAGGTGGCTGACGATCTCGGCGTCGGTCTCGGAGGTGAACTCATGGCCGTCGGCCTGCAGGTCCCGCCGCAGCTCGGCGTGGTTCTCGATGATTCCGTTGAGGACGATGTGGACTTTGTCCTCGCAGTCGCCGTGGGGATGAGCGTTCTCCTCGGTGACCCTGCCGTGGGTCGCCCAGCGCGTATGGCCGAGCCCGATCGTCGCCGGCGGGGCCGCGACCGCAACCGACCCATCGCCGTCCGCGGAATGCTGCTCGACCGCCTCGCGCAGGTTCGCGAGGTTGCCGACCGCGCGCACGCTGTCGATCTCACCGTCCGAGATCACCGAGACGCCGGCGGAGTCATAGCCTCGGTACTCCAGCTTCTCCAGTCCGGCAATCAGCAGGTCCCGGCACGGTCGGTCACCCACATATCCGACGATGCCGCACATAAAGGGGCTACAGGGTAGTGGCAGACGGCCCGCCGCCCAAATGGCTGCCAGAAACCTCTCAGGAGGCCGCAGCCGGGGGCGCGTCTCGCTCTCGCCCAGTCCTCAGCTCACGGCTTTCTTGACGAGCGCGCGGATCTTCTTCTCCTCGGCCGCGGTCAGCCTCTTCAGCGCGAA
>DATDJZ010000125.1:0-6482 GCA_036520315.1 Solirubrobacterales bacterium
TCCGGTGCGACGAGCGCAACCACGCGAGCTTCTCCAGCTGCTGAAGCGATTTCTCGAGCGACCGTGAGGTCCAGGCGCTGGATGGCATCGACGATGACGACGTCGGGATGTGCCCCGGCACGAAGCCGGGAGGAAGACTCGACGGTCCTCGCCGCGCCAGCGAGCTTGAGAGCATCCTCGGTCGCAATCAGTCGGGAGAGGCACTCCCGATACAGACGGATGTCCGAGGCGACGAAGACCCGGACTTTACGGCGAGCGCTCATATACGTCCCAGGTGCCGCGACTGTTCGGTCGTTTGCATGTTCTACTCCCTTCCTTCGCGGCCAAGTGATGATTCTCGAAGCGATCGAACTCCTGGCCGCGGCTCAATTCCTCGACACCCTGCAACCCCCGCAAACGGCTCCGTCAAGCGGTCTACGAAGAGTCGGGGCTGGATTTGAACCAGCGACCTTTCGGCCTCCAGCCGAATGCGCTACCAGTGTCCGGGGGTGCCGTGGCCTTGGTTTTCCGCATTCCCATGCGGTTTCTGTTGCTCTGAGTTGCTCTCGCGGAAGAAACGGTCTTCAACCACCGCGCACGTACGTCGCATCCCGGTCGCTCACGGAGGTGAGCTGGAAGGTCGCGGAAACCTCTTCCAGCGGCGCTAGCGCTCCACCAACGGCCGGACCTCGATCGCGCCGCCGACCCGCCCCGCCGGGATCTGCGCGGCCAGCGCGATCGCCTCGTCGAGGTTGTCCACGTCGAACACGCAGAAGCCGCCGAACACCTCCTTTGCGTCCGCGAACGGACCATCGGTGGTCAGCGTCTGCCCATCGCTGACTCGCACGGTCGTGGCCGTCTGCACCGGCTGCAACCGGGCGCCGTTCAGGAAACGCGATTCCTTGGAAAGCGCCATGTACTCCGCGAACATCGCCTCGTACTGCCCGTTGGGGAGCGCCTCGAGGGATCCGGGCGCCTCGTAGATCAACAGGGCGTACTTCATCTCCACCTCCAAGGGAACAGTGGGTTTTCACCCTACAGCGAACGAGCGCCCCAGCAGCGGACAGTCCTGAACAGCGGTGCGGAGCCGCTGCGGGGACGCGAATGGACACCGCGGATCCGGAGCCGCTGGCGCTCCTCCTGTGTCGTTTATTGCCCTCGGTCTCGACTCGCCTTCGGTGTCTCTTCGTCAACGCTGAAAAGTTGCGCCGTGCTCGCTTGGGTCCAGACGGTGGTTTGGCGGCGCATCAGCGCCCAGACGATCACGATCGCGACGGCCGTGCCGGCGACCAGCGCGGCTGCCAGCGAGTGATTGGATATCACCGCGGCGAGCAGCCCCGCGGCCGAGCCGGCCAAAGCTGCGGTGATCACCGCGACCATTCCGGCGATCGATCGCCAAGCCTGCCAGCGACTTCGGGGAAGGCCCAGGATGGAAAGACGTTCCGCCGCGGGGACGCTGAGCAAGTAAGGAAGCAACTCGGGTGCCTGATCGAAGTAATAGGCGCGCAAGCGTGCGATCCGCCGAGCGTAGCCCCAATCCTCGATGCCGCTTTGCAGTGCGCGCTCGAAGCTCACCAGGCCGACGAACGCAAGCAGCGGTAACAAGATGAGGCCGAACGCGTAGAAGGCCGTTCCGACCCGCGTGGCGGTCGCAACCAGGCCCAGGGCGATCAGGCCGCCGCTGACCGAGCCGAAAAACGCCGTCGCTCTCCCTGTCGATTCGGCGATCGTCGACGCGCGGGCACCCTGCAGGGTGAAGTGCTCAGTGGTCAGGAACGAGACGGCGGCCGACCCTGGCTCCTGGTCGGTTCCAGCAGATCCCCGCTCGGTCGTGGGCTTGTCTCCTTGTGTTCGCTTCATCAGCTTGCGCACGGCTTCTCCTTCCTCACAGACCCCAGCTTGGGGGCTTGCCCCAAGCTGGGTGTGGTCGTTCGGTTTGGTCAGTTCGTGCCGGCCAGCGCGGGCTGCGGCTCCCGGATCGTGGTCTTGGTCACCGCGTCGGAGAGCTCGTTGCGCCGGACGAGCGCGAAGATCGCCGGGAGGGCGAGCAGCGCGATCCCGCCGAGCACCCAGAATGCGGACTGGAAGCCGCCGGTGAGCGCCGCCGGGGCGGCGTGGCCGGCATGCAGCTGGGCCTGCGTGTGGCTCGCGGCCACGCTCGAGGCGATCGCGATCCCAATCGCGCCGCCGAGCTGCTGGCTCGTGTTCAGAAGCCCGGACGCGAGCCCGGCCCGGTCCTCTGAGACGCCGGCGAGCGCGGCGATCGAGATCGGGATGAACGCAAACGCGGTCCCCGCCCCGGCGACCATGAACGGCCCGAGCAGGTTGCCGACGAAATGCCCGTGGACTGGCACCTGAGTCGCCCAAAGCACGCCCGCGCCGATCAGCGTCATCCCGATCGCCATCACGAACTTGGCGCCGCCCCGGGTGACCAACGCCTGCGAAACGCCTGCGAGCGCGATCGAGGTCAGCGACGCGGCCAGCCACGCGACCCCCGTCTGCAGGGCGCTGCAGTGCAGCACCTGCTGCATGTAGAGGGTGCCGACGAAGATGAACGCGAAGAAGCTGCCGCCCAGCAGCAGCCCGGCCGCGTTCGCGCCGGCGAGCGTGCGTAGCCGGAAGATCGAAAGCGGAACCAGGGGATCCTTCACCCGGTTCTCGATCTCGAGGAACGCGGCGAGCAGCGCCGCGGATGCCGCAAGCAGCGCGATCGTTCTGGTTGCGCCCCAGCCGTACTGCGGCGCCTGGGAGATCGCGTACACCAGCAGCACCAGGCTGCCCGTGCCGGCGATCGCACCGAACGCGTCAAACCGCCGCCGCGTCGTGACGAGACGGCTGTCGGGCACGATCCTCGGTGCGAGCGCCAGCGCGACCGCGCCGATCGGAACGTTCAGATAGAAGATGTACTCCCACCCGGCGTAGCGGGTCAGAAGCCCGCCGGCGATTACGCCCACGGTCGCTCCACCCGCGCCGAGCCCGCCCCAGATCCCAAGCGCCTTGTTGCGCTCGGCGCCCTCGGCGAACATGTTCATCACGATCGAGAGGGCGGCGGGCAGCATGATCGCCGCGCCGAGGCCCTGAACCGCTCTCGCCGCGATCAGCGACACCTCGCCGGTCGACAGCGCGGCTCCGAGCGACGCCGCCGTGAAGAGCGCGAGCCCTGCCATAAAGATCCGGCGGCGGCCGAGTAGATCCGCGGCGCGACCGCCGAGCAGCATGAAGCCGCCGAAGGTGAGCGCGTACGCGGTCACCACCCACTGCAGGCTTGTTTCTGAGAAGTGCAGATCGCGGCCGATCGTGGGCAGCGCGACGTTGACGATCGTCAGATCGATGATCGTCATGAAGAACGCAATCGCCAACAGCGCGAACGCGCGCCAGCGATTGATGTTCGGGGATGTGGCCGTCATCCGACCTTGAGCGGTCGGCACTGGGACACGGGGCTGGGTCTCGGTTTGGTGTCGCGAGTGGGTGTTGGTTTGGCGTCGCAAGTAGGTGTCGGTGTGCCGTTGCATCGCTGCCTCCTCTTGGGGTTTGTCGTTGCTACGACGAACGGGAGACGGCGGAGGGGACACGCCGATGCTGTGGCGGCGCCGCGTACGCGTAGGGGGTGATGGAACAGATCGAGTGCGCGCTCGCCGTCGCCTACCAGAAGCTCGAACGTCTCTCCGGTCTTGGCCGACTGTTGCCCGGAGCTGCCTAGAGCTCGGCGATCCGCCGCTCAAGAAAGCGGCGCTCGCGCTCCGAGCGTGTAAGCGCGAGCGCGCGCTCGAACGATTCGCGGGCCTCATCGGCCCGGCCGAGCCGGAGCAGCAGCTCCCCGCGCGTCGAGTGCAGGTACTGGTAGTCGCCGAGCTCGAGCTCCTCGACGATCTCGAGCGCCTGCTCGGTTGACCCGGCCTGGGCGACCGCGACCGCGCGGTTCAGCTCGACCACCGGCGAGCGCGTGATCTGCGCGAGCTGTCCGTACAGCGCGGCGACCTCGTTCCAGTCGATCCGCTCCTCGGCCTGGAGTGAGGCGATCGCCGCTTGGAGCACGTAAGGCCCCCGGCCGCGCAGCGCGATGGCGCGTTCGAGGGCTTCACGACCGGTGGCAATCTCCTGAACGTCCCACAGCGAGCGGTCCTGGTCCTCCAGCAGCACTAGCTCCTCGCCGGAGAATCTCGCCTCGCGCCGCGCGTGATGGATCTGCATGAGCGCCAGCAGTCCGTGCACCTCCGGCTCGTCGGGCATCAGCGCGGCGAGCACACGGCCCAGCCTGATCGCTTCTATGGCCAGGTCGATGCGGGTGGGCGGGTCCGAATACCCCTCGTTGTAGATCAGGTACACGACCGCCAGCACCGCATTCAGCCGGTCGGGCAGCAGATGCTCGGCCGGGACGGCGAACGGAATCCCGGTCGCCTTGATCTTCGCTTTCGCCCGCGATAGCCGGCGCTTCATCGTCTCCTCGGAGACCAGGAACGCCCGCCCGATCTCCTCTGTCGTCAGCCCACCGAGCGCCCGCAGCGTGAGCTCGACCTGTGCCTCGAGCGCCAGCGCGGGATGGCAGCAGGTGAAGATCAGCTCGAGGCGCTCATCCTCGATCACTGCGTCGTCGAGTTCGTCCATCGTCCCTTCGGGCACCTCCAGCTGGCGGGTCTTCTCCGACAGCGTGCGCTCGCGCCGGATCCGGTCGATCGCCCAGTTGCGTGCGGTGACCGTCAGCCACGCGCCGGGGTTGGCCGGAACGCCGTCGCGCGGCCAGCGCTCCGCGGCGACCGTGAACGCCTCCTGGGCGGCCTCCTCAGCGAGATCGAAGTCGCCGAGGTAGCCGACCAGCGAGGCGAACACGCGCCCCCACTCATTGCGGAAAACCTCTTCCAGAGCGCTAGCGCTCCATCAACGGCCGGACCTCGATCGCGCCGCCGAGACGGGCCGCCGGGATCCGCGCGGCCAGCTCGATCGCCTCGTCGAGGTCGTCGGCCTCGAACACGTAGTAGCCGACCAAGACCTCCTTGGTGTCGGCGAACGGACCGTCGGTGGTAAGGGTCTGGCCCTCCTGCACGCGCACCGTCGTGGCGGTCTCGATCGGCTGGAGCTGTGCGCCGCCCCGAGTGCGCGGGTCCTCCCCAAGCGCCACGTACTCCGCGAACATGGCCTTTTGCTCGTCCTCGGATAGCGCGTCGGTGTAGCCGGGCTTGGCGTGAATCAGCATCGCGTACTGCATCTCGGACCTCCTGTTGGGTGGATTCTCGCCCTAACCACGAACGGCTGCGCGCTTAGGGGACAGCTTCCATGCGAGCCGGAATGGGCGAACCTCCAATCGAGCCGTCATCCCGCGCGGCAAATTGGGCGTTCGAACGGGCGCCCGCCCGAATTCGACTTGGGGTTTCGCGCCTGACGAGGGCCCCCAGTCTGGATCGGCTGACGCACGGATGACCGGCCGTCGGCAGGCCGAAATACGGCGTTTACCAGGAAAAAGTCGGGGCGACTGGATTTGAACCAGCGACCTTTCGGCCCCCAGCCAAATGCGCTATTAAATTGCAGGGGTGCCTCCTACGTCTGAGTTGTCCTCAGTTCCGTGCAGATTGTGCCTGGCGAACAACGCCGCGAGATCGGGGGCAGCCCGACGAACGGCGACTTGTCCGCCTCCTCGAACGGGATAGGCGAGAACCAAGGGTTTCGCCTGATCCTCCGGCGATCGGAGCGCACTGCTGGCCTCTCAGTCAGGATGTAGCCTGGCCGACGGCCTTACGCAAGCGGGAAGTGATCAACACAAAGTGCGCGCGCGATGGCAGTCAGGTCCGAGAGCCGCGTGACGATCGCCAGCAGCGTCCCTGAAGTGTGGGCGTATGTCTGCGACGTCGGACGCTGGCCGGAGTGGGCGCCAACGGTTCGCGAATGTTGGGTTGGCGGAGGGGCTCCGCTTCAGCCCGGCTCACGGGTGGAGCAGCGGGCGAAGGGGATATTCGGGTCCACTCGCTACCGGGCGCAGAACGTGACCGCCGTCGAGGCGCCCCGCTGCTTGGCGTTCGCCGGGCCGATGGGCACTTCCGCCGCGCGCTGGGGAATGGAGCTCGAGCCGATGGACGATAGGCAGACCGAGGCCAAGATGTGGGTTGAGGTCGACCTCGAGGGCGTGATGCGCGCGATCCCTGGGCGCGTGCTCGAAGGCAGGATTCGGCGCGTAATGGATCGCGAGATGGGGGCGATCAAGGGTGCGGTCGAGTCCGCTACGCCGGGCGGCTCGGATTCCTAGATGGGGGTGGGCGCCGAGCGCATCCGCACAAGGCGCACGGGCAGTAAAAGAGAGGAGTGAGCCAGATCGACAGTACGCGAGAGCACCTGATCGAGACATACCGCAAGAAGGCGAGGCATTACGACATCACCTCCCGGTTCTACCCCGTGCCCGGCTACCCCCAGCGGGCCCAGCGCCTCCGGACCGCACAAGCACTCGGGCTTCGCCCGGGTGACAGCGTGGTCGAGATCGCCTGCGGCACCGGTCTGAACTTCTCGCTGATCGAGCA